>NZ_JAMHIU010000013.1:0-199520 GCF_023896895.1 Micromonospora sp. CPM1 | reverse complement strand
CACACCCCTTCGCGGACAGGCTTCTGATCAGGCCAACAAGGTGGGCCGGGCCGACGCCGGCAATCCACGAGGACAAGTCGACGCCACGGCACACCAACTGACAGCGGCCAGATCTTGCATGAGTCACCCATAGATCACCAACGTCGAACCCTACCGATACCAACCTCCCGGAACCGGCCCACCTATAGAAGCGTCGGCGAGTGCAGGCTTGGGGTGGTGGCAGAGGAGTGTCCGGGCGGCCTGTTCGCGCCAGTTCGCCGGAGTGGCGGGGACGTGCGCCAGGTCGGGGAAGTTGCTACATCACACCCGCCCCGACCACACCACTTCCCCGAAGTAGCGGGACGCCGCCAGCGCCAGCCGCAGAAAGCCCATCACCAGGTCGGGCGGGATCGGTGGGGGCGAACACGCCAGTTCGCCGAAGTGGCGGGCATGTGCACCAGAGCGGGGAAGTTGCCACATCACGGCCGCCCTGACCACACCACTTCGCCGAAGTGGCGGGACGCCGCCAGCGCCAGATGGGAAGCGCACGGCAAGGCAGGGCGGGATCGGGTGTGGGGCGAACACGCAGTTCGCCGGAGTGGCGGGGACGTGCGCCAGGTCGGGGAAGTTGCTACATCACGGCCGCCCTGACTGCGCCACTTCGCCGAAGTGGCGGTGGCAGAAGTCGCACGGCGGGGGCGGCCGGAGGCCGCCCCCGCCGAGCCGTGCCGCCTCGCTCAGCCCGGGTTGGGGCGGTTGTCGGTGAAGTTGCCCACCTGGGCACCCGTGGATGAGTTGTCGCTCGTGGAGCCACCGGCCGGGGTGCTCAGGCCACCCGTACCGGCGTCACCGGTCGTCGTGGGCGCCACCTTGCCCGGGTGCTTCTCGGGCTGGCGGGCCACCCGGCGCACACTGGCCGGGCCCGCGGTGCCACCGGTCGTGGTCACCGCGCCCTGACCCCGGGTCGGTCCGCCGTCGCGCAGCACCGTCGGGTCGACGGGTACGTCCGCCGGGTCGTCCGGGTCGAGTTCCTGCCGCATCCGCTCCACGTCGGTCTGCGGCACTGTGACCTCGTCCAGCGCGCCCTCGCCGTACACGCCTCCGGCGACCCGCTGCTCGGCCCGCCGGGCGGCGTCCTGCCGCATGTCGTCCTCACGCACGTCAACCACCTCGCAGCTCTCTCGGGGTATCGGTGTTGCGTGCCCGAGGGTGGGTGGCTGAAACCGGGGCCGGCACCGGGATGACCGGTGTCCACCGAGGTGTCCGGTTCCGGCCGCGAGCCGCGCGTGGCAGCCATCGGATGGCGACCGGCGGTTACCTTGTCTCCGGCGAGGGGTAGACCCAGGGTGCCCCCGCCACAGAGCGCGAACCGTGCCGTGGCCGACCTGCGGTAGCGGGGCGAGGGTATGCAGGTACGACTCATCAAATCCTGAGGAGGACCAGATGAGCACGCAGGCTGCATCCACCAGGCCGGCCAACCGGCCGATGTCCGACGTTCAGAACCGGTCGAACATGCAGGACACGTCGACCCGGCAGATGCCGTCGATGCACGACGGCCACCGGGAGAACATGCCGTCCCCGGGTACGGAGACGAAGCAGGCGTTCCTGACCACCGAGTTCTGGGTGTACGCAGCCGCGGTCGCGGTCGTGGCGATCGCCGCGTTCTGGAAGGGCACCACCGCCAACGGCCTGAACATCAACAACCCGAACCAGGCCTGGTGGTACCTGACCGCGCTGACCGGCGCGTACCTGGTCAGCCGGGGCCTGTCGAAGGCGGGCAGCGCGCGCCGCTCCGGCGAGGAGCGTCGAGGCCGGCGCTGACGCGCGCCGAGTCACGCGTACGGCGACGCCCCCGGGATCCGTCCCGGGGGCGTCGTCGCGTCTGCTTACTCCTCGCCGAAGTCCCCGAAGTCGTCGCCGCCGCCGTCGAACGCGTCGTCGAGCATCTCACCGGCGATCATGCCGCCGGCGACGCCCAGCGCGGCGCCCGCGACCACGCCGCCCATGCCCGGGCCGCGCCGCCCGTGACCGGCGTATCCGTGCTGGCCCGGGTAGCCGTGGCCGCCGTGCGGCATGCCGAAACCCTGGGCCCGCAGGCTGCCGTAGCGGCCCGTGGTCTCCCGCAGCCAGCCGTCGACGACCTGCACCCAGTCGGTACGGGCGGCGTCGCTGTGCGGGACCGAGTACCGCCCGACGACGTCGTGCCCGGCGCTGAGGAAGCCGCCGCGCTTGTCGCACTCCAGGATCACCTCGACGCCCTGCTGGCTGGTCACGAACGTCAGCTCGACCTCGGTGACCGTCTGCGCGTACTGCGGCGCGGCGAAGAACTCGATCTCCTGGTAGAACGGCAGCGTCTGCGGCACGCCGTAGATGTGGCCCCGCTCCAGGTCGGCGTGCTTGAACCGGAAGCCGAGCGCCTGGAACGCCTCCAGGATCCGCTCGTGGATCGGCAGCGGGTGCACCGACACCTGGTCCAGGTCGGACTTGTCGACCGCGCGGGCCACCGCCAGCTCGGTACGCAGCCCCATGGTCATGCCGTGCAGGCGCCGGCCGTACACGTCGGTGATCGGGGTCTCCCACGGCACCGGCATCTGGAACGGGATGGAGAGCTGCTGCTTCGGGGCCAGCTCGAAGGCGCCGCTGACCGGCATCCGGTGGAACTCCATCACGCCGGCGTACTCGTGGTCGCCGCTCTCGATCTCGACCCGGGTCACCAGACCGATGTTGATCTGCTCGATGCGGGCCGCCGCGTCGCCGCCGACCAGGTTCACGTGCCCGTCCAGGGTCAGGCCCGGCCGGGTGTTCGGGTTGCTGAGCACCGTGTCGACGGTCGGGCCGCCGACGCCGAACGCGCTCAACATCTTCTTGAAGACCATCGGTCACTCCCGTGCAACTGCGCTCCGACATGGACCGTCGGGCACTTCGTCAGGGCACCCTAGACGGCGGGGCTGAGAACTGTCTGTGAGGCACGCCGTGGTCTCAGTCGGCCCGGACCACCACCAGCTCGCCGACCTGCTCACCGAGCTGCCGGCGGGCCTCCGGCGGCAGTCCGCCGTCGGTGATCAGCACGTCGGCCTCCTCCAGCGGAGCGATGGTGGCGATGCCGATGGTCTCCCACTTGGTGTGGTCGGCCAGCACCACGAGACGGCGGGCGGAGCCGATCAGCCGCCGGTTCACCGCCGCCTCCAGCAGGTTGGGCGTGGTGAATCCGGTACGCGGGCTCATCCCGTGCACGCCGAGGAAGAGCAGGTCGACGTTGAGCGCGGCGATGGCGGCCTCGGCGACCGGGCCGGTCAGCGCGTCCGACGGGGTGCGGATGCCCCCGGTCAGCACCACCGTCTGGTCGGCGCGGGGGTTCTGGTAGAGCGCGTCGGCCACCGGGATGGAGTTGGTGACCACTGTGAGCCCGCGTACCTCGGCCAGCCGGGCGGCCAGCGCGGCGGTGGTGGTGCCGGCGGAGAGCGCGACGGCCATGCCCGGTTCGACCAGCCCGGCGGCGCGCTCCACGATGGCCCGTTTCTCGGCCTGCTGGCGCACCGACTTGGCGGCGAATCCGGGCTCCTCGGTGGAGCCGGGTCCGGCGAGCGTCGCACCGCCGTGCACCTTGTCGATCAGGCCGCGGTCGGCGAGCACCTCCAGGTCGCGGCGGATCGTCATGTCGGACACCCCGAAGCGGCTGACCAGGTGACTGACCCGGACGCCGCCGCGTTGGCGGATCAACTCCAGGATGGCGCTCTGCCGTTGCTGGGCGAGCATGGGAACCTCCTCGGCGCGGACGGCAGGGTACCGGTCAGGCGGTCGCGGGCACCGGCGCGGGCTCCTCGCGGACCACCGCCACCTCACCCGCCGGCACCTCCAGGGTGCCGTCGCACCTGACGCCGCCGAGCAGCTCGACGCCGCTGACCGCCAGCCGGGCCGGTTCGGTGGTGTGGTTGACCACGAACAGCCAGCTCCGGTCCGCCGAGCGGCGGCGGACCACCTCCACCCCGGCCGGCGCGTCGACCGGCGGGCGCACGCCGGTCTCGGCGAGCAGCCGGGCCACCAGCCGGTCGGTGGCGTCGTCGTCGAGCCGGGTGCCGACGTACCAGGCGGCGCCCGCGCCGACCGCGTTGCGGGTCAGCGCCGGCACGCCGGGCAGCGGCCCGTCGGTGTACGCGGCGAGCACCTCGGCGCCCTCGGCGTGCAGCCACTCGGTCCACACGTCGGCGCGGGCGCCGTCGTCGAGGCGTACCGTCTCGCCCTCCCGCAGCGGGAAGAACTCCTCGACACGTACGCCGAGCAGGTCGCGGAACGCGCCGGGGTAGCCGCCGAGCCGGATGTGGTCGTGCTCGTCGACGATGCCGCTGAAGTAGGTGACCGCGGCGGTGCCGCCGGCCTCCACGAACCGGCGCAGCGCGTCGGCGTCGGCGTCGCGGACGAGGTAGAGCGTCGGCGCGAGGACGAGCCGGTAGCGGGACAGGTCGGCCGACGGGTGCACCACGTCGGCGGTGACCCCGGCCCGCCAGAGCGCGGCGTGCAGCGCGGCCAACCGGTCGGTGTACGTGACGTCGACGCTCGGGTGGGAGTCGAGTTCGGCGCCCCACCAGGCCTCGTAGTCGAACAGGATCGCCACGTCGGCGTCGACGCGGCTGCCCCGTACCTCGGCGAGCGCGCGCAGGTCGGCGCCGAGCCGGCAGACCTCGCGGAACACCTTGGTGTCCGGCCCGGCGTGCGGCACCAGCGCGGAGTGGAACTTCTCCGCGCCGGCCCGGGAGGCCCGCCACTGGAAGAACAGCACGCCGTCGGCGCCGCGCGCGACGTGGGCGAGGCTGTTGCGGCGCATCTGGCCGGGCGTCTTGGCCACGTTGCGGGGCTGCCAGTTGACCGCGCTGGTGGAGTGCTCCATCAGCAGCCACGGCGCGCCACCGGCGACGCCCCGGGTGTGGTCGGCCGCGAGGGCCAGGTTGACCTGCGGCTGCGGGTCGGCGGCGGTGAGGTAGTGGTCGTTGGCGACCACGTCCACGTCGGAGGCCCAGGAGTGGTAGTCCAGGTGCTTGATGCCGGTGCCGATCATGAAGTTCGTGGTGACCGGCTGCGGGACGAGCCGGTTCAGCAGCTCCCGTTCGGCGCGCAGCTGCGCGCGCTGCTCGTCGGAGGAGAACCGCAGGAAGTCCAGTTGCTGGGTCGGGTTGGCGAACGTCGGGGCGGTACGCGGCGGGTTGACCTCGGCCCAGTCGTGGTAGCGCTGGCTCCAGAACGCGGTGCCCCAGGCCGCGTTGAGCGAGTCCAGGTCGCCGTAGCGCTCGCGCAGCCAGCCGCGGAACGCCTCGGCGCTGACGTCGCAGTAGCAGTGCACGTTGTGGCAGCCGAGTTCGTTGGAGACGTGCCAGAGCACGACGGCGGGGTGGCGCGCGTACCGGCGGGCGACGGCCTCGACCAGGGCGAGCGAGTGGTCCCGGAACACCGGCGAGCTGGGGCAGTACGCCTGCCGGCCGCCGGGCCACAGCACCGTGCCGTCGGCCCGGCGGGGCAGCGTCTCCGGGTGCCGGTGCGCCAGCCACGGCGGCGGGCTGGCGGTGGCGGTGGCCAGGTCGACGCTGATGCCGCCGTCGTGCAGCAGGTCGATCGCCCGGTCGAGCCAGTCGAAGACGTACCGCTCGGGGGTGGGCTGCAGCAGGGCCCAGGAGAAGATGCCGACCGAGACCAGGTTGACCCCGGCGCGTCGCATGAGTTCGACGTCCTCGGCCCACGTCTGCTCGGGCCACTGCTCCGGGTTGTAGTCCGCGCCGTACCAGATGCCCTCGCCGTGCCAGTTCCGCATGACAGCAGAGGTTGCCCCCGAACAGCACCCAAGTCAACACTTTCCAACATCGACTGACGTTCCAACGTTTACCGGCTCTTTGCCCTGCCTCACCGCCACAGGCGTCGCCTTTTTGCCCTCTTGACAGCGCCGTGCCAAGGGGTAGCTTCAAGCGCCACCGGCTGTTTGTGTTCGGACGTGTGGATTCTCGGTGGATCTGCCGCGGCCGACACGCACACCGCTCACCGCCAGCTATCACGGTCCATGAGCGCACGCACCTCTTCCACGCAGGAGGCACCATGTCCCGTCCCCGCTCGCAAGCCGAATACCTCGCCCGGCTCGTACCCCCGTCCGTCGCCGGCCTGAACCGGCGCTCGCTGCTCGCCGGCGCGGCCGGCGCGGGGGCGCTGCTCGGCACCGGTCTGCTCGCCGGCTGCGGCGACTCCGACTCCGGTTCCGGCGGCGACGCCAAGAGCGTCTCGCTCGGCTCGAACCAGTCGGACCCGAAGCCCAAGGACGTCGTCGCGAAGGTGATGGACGGCTTCAAGACGTCCTCCGGGGTGGCCGTCAACATCAACACGGTCGACCACAACACCTTCCAGGAGAACATCAACAACTACCTGCAGGGCAAGCCGGACGACGTGTTCACCTGGTTCGCCGGGTACCGGATGCGCTTCTTCGCCGCCAAGGGCCTGGCCGGCGACCTCAGCGACGTGTGGGGCAAGCTCGACGGCTACTCCGACGCGTTCAAGAAGGCGTCCACGGGCGACGACGGCAAGCAGTACTTCGTGCCGGCGTCGTACTACCCGTGGGCGGTCTTCTACCGCAAGTCGGTGTGGCAGCAACGCGGCTACGAGGTGCCCAAGACGCTCGACGACCTCAACACGCTCGGCACGCAGATGAAGAAGGACGGCCTGGTCCCGATCGCGTTCGCGGACAAGGACGGCTGGCCGGCGATGGGCACGTTCGACATCCTCAACCTGCGCATCAACGGCTACCAGTTCCACATCGACCTGATGGCCGGCAAGGAGGCGTGGACCTCCGACAAGGTGAAGAAGGTCTTCGACACCTGGGCCGGGCTGCTTCCCCTGCACCAGCCGGACTCGCTCGGCCGCACCTGGCAGGAGGCGGCCCAGTCGTTGCAGCAGAAGAAGAGCGGCATGTACCTGCTCGGTCTGTTCGTCGGCCAGCAGTTCAGCGGCGCCGACCTGGAGGACCTGGACTTCTTCACGTTCCCCGAGGTCGACTCCACGATCGGCGCGAAGGCGCTGGACGCACCGATCGACGGCTACATGATGGCCCGCAAGCCGAAGTCCAAGGACGCGGCGCAGAAGCTGCTGACGTACCTGGGCTCGAAGGAGGCGGCGGACATCACCGTCAAGAACGACCCGAGCACGCTGGTCGCGAACAGCGGCGCGGACACCGGCGCCTACACCGCGCTGCAGAAGAAGGCCGCCGAGCTGGTCGGCTCCGCCACCGAGATCGCCCAGTTCCTCGACCGGGACACCCGGCCGGACTTCGCCTCCACCGTGATCATCCCGGCGCTCCAGCAGTTCATCAAGGACCCGAAGGACATCAGCGGACTGCTCACCAGCATCGAGAACCAGAAGAAGTCGATCTTCACCAGCTGACGGCGGAAGGGGGAAGGACATCATGTCCGACCTGCCCCTGATCCAAGCGGATCGCGCCGTGCCGCCGCCGGCCGCGACCACCACGAACGGTGGTCGCGGTCGCCGGCTACGGCTCCTGTCCCGCACCGACCGCGTGGTGATCACGCTGATGGTGCTGGTACCCCTGCTGCTCGTCACCGGCCTGGTCTGGCTGCCTGCGGTGGCGACGGTGCTGCTCTCCGGCACGAACTGGGACGGCATCGGCCCGATCGGCGAGATCGAGTGGGTCGGGGTCAAGAACTACGACGACGTGGTGAACATCTACCCGCCGTTCGTCCCCGCCGTGCAGAACAACCTGCTATGGCTGGCCGCGCTGTTCGTGGTGGCCACCCCGATCGGCATGTTCCTCGCCGTGCTGCTGGACAAGGAACTGCGCGGCAGCCGCTTCTACCAGACCGCGCTCTACCTGCCGGTGGTGCTGTCGCTGGCGCTCATCGGCTTCATCTGGCAGCTCATCTACAGCCGCGACCAGGGCCTGCTCAACGGCGTGTTCGGCGGCGAGACCGACTGGTACGGCGACCCGAACGTCAACATCTGGGCCGTGCTGGTGGCGGCCGGCTGGCGGCACGTCGGCTACATCATGCTGCTCTACCTGGCCGGCCTCAAGGGCGTCGACCCGTCGCTGCGCGAGGCCGCCGCGGTCGACGGATCGTCCGAGACCAGCACGTTCTTCCGGGTCGTCTTCCCGGTGATGCGCCCGATCAACATCATCGTGCTGGTGGTGACCGTGATCGAGTCGCTGCGCGCGTTCGACCTGGTCTGGGTCATCAACAAGGGCCGCAACGGGCTGGAGCTGATCTCCGCGCTGGTCACCCAGAACGTGGTGGGCGAGGCCAGCCGGATCGGCTTCGGCTCCGCGCTGGCGACGATCATGCTGGCCGTGTCGCTGGTCTTCATCACCATCTACCTCTGGACCGTGATGCGGGAGGACAAGCGATGACCGCCGTCTCCGCCGGCCGCCGCCGCCCCGTGCGGCCCGCCCGGGTCGTCCTGCACCTGTTCCTGGGTACGGTCGCCGTGGGCTGGCTGTTCCCCATCCTCTGGGCGGTGCTCACGTCGTTCCGCTCCTACGAGTACACGGCCGCCAACGGTTACGTGTCGCTCGGCGGCTGGACGATCGACAACTACGTCACCGCCTGGCGTACCGCCGAGTTCGGCAAGCACTTCCTCAACTCGGCGTACATCACCGTTCCGGCGGTGCTGCTCACGCTGTTCCTCGCCTCCTGCGTGGCGTTCGTGATCGCCCGGTTCAGCTGGAAGCTCAACATCGCGCTGCTCGGCCTGTTCACGGCCGCGAACCTGCTGCCGCAGCAGGCGCTGCTCATCCCGCTGTTCCGGATGTTCACCGAGATCCCGCTGCCGGCCTGGATGAGCGACTCGGAGTTGCTCTACGACAGCTACTGGGGGCTGATCCTGGTCAACGTCGCGTTCCAGTGCGGCTTCTGCGTGTTCGTGCTCAGCAACTACATGAAGGCGCTGCCGCACGAGCTGTACGAGGCCGCGATGGTCGACGGGGCGAACGTGTGGCGGCAGTACTGGCAGGTGACGATGCCACTGTGCCGCCCCGCGCTCGCCGCGCTGGCCACGCTGGAGGTGACCTGGATCTACAACGAGTTCTTCTGGGCCACAGTGCTCATGCGGACCGGCGACAAGTTCCCGGTCACCAGCTCGCTGAACAACCTGCGCGGCGAGTTCTTCACCGACAACAACCTGGTCTCGGCCGGTTCGGTGCTGGTCGCGATCCCCACCCTGGTGATCTTCTTCCTGCTCCAGAAGCAGTTCGTCCGGGGTCTGACGCTGGGAGCCTCCAAGGGATGACGATCGTCCACCTACGCCGCGCGCGGACCAGCCTGGTGCTCGACGCACGCGGCCCGGGGCTGCCCCGGGTCGTGCACTGGGGCGCCGACCTCGGCCCACTGCCCGACCGGGACCTGCCCGCGCTCGTCGACGCCACCGTGCCACCCGTCGTGCCGAGCAGCTTCGACGCGCCAACAGTGCTGTCGCTGCTGCCCGAGGCGAGCGCCGGGTGGAGCGGGCGGCCCGGTCTCGCCGGTCACCGCGACGGCCGGGACTGGTCCACCGCGTTCCGCCTGGCCGACCTCGACGTGCGCGACGCGCGGCCCCCGCACGGCGACGCGGCGGGCACGCCCGCTCCGGGCGGCGTGGCCGGAGGCGGGGACGCGGTGCGCGTACCCGATGAGGAGCGGAACCGCGACGGGGCCGGCGCCGCACGGGTGACGGTGCGGGCGGCGGACCCGGGCGCGGGGTTGAGCCTGACCGTCGAGATCACGCTGGACGCGGCGGGGGTGCTGACGCTGCGGCACCGGCTGCGCAACGACGGCGACGGCCGGTACGAGGTGCGGGAGCTGACGCCGGTGCTGCCGGTGCCGGCGGTCGCCACCGAACTGCTCGACCTGACCGGCCGGTGGTGCCGGGAGCGCGCGCCGCAGCGGCATCCGTGGCCGATGGGCGCGTGGGTACGCGAGGGACGGCACGGCCGCACCGGCCACGACGCCACGTTGCTGCTGGTCGCGGGCACGACCGGGTTCGGTTTCCGGCACGGCGAGGTGTGGGCGGTGCACACCGCGTGGAGCGGCGACCACGTCACGGCCGCCGAGCGCCGCCCGACCGGCGAGTCCACACTCGGCGGCGGTGAGCTGCTCACACCCGGTGAGATCGTGCTGGGGCCGGGCGACGAGTACGCGACTCCCCTGCTGTACGCGGCGCACTCGGCCGACGGGCTGGACGGGCTCAGCGACGCCCTGCACACGCACCTGCGGGCCCGCCCGTCGCACCCGCGCACGCCACGGCCGGTGACGCTGAACGTGTGGGAGGCGGTCTACTTCGACCACGACCTGAATCGGTTGCGGGCGCTCGCCGACGCGGCCGCCGAGGTCGGCGTGGAACGCTTCGTGCTCGACGACGGCTGGTTCCGCGGCCGGCGGCACGACCAGGCCGGGCTCGGTGACTGGTGGGTCGACGGCGAGGTCTGGCCGGACGGGTTGCAGCCGCTGATCGACCACGTACGCGGGCACGGCCTGCAGTTCGGGCTCTGGGTGGAACCGGAGATGGTCAACCCCGACTCCGACCTGTTCCGCGCCCACCCCGACTGGCTGCTCCAGGCGCCGGGCCGGCTGCCGCCGCCGTGGCGGCACCAGCAGGTGCTCGACCTGGCCCACCCCGACGCGTACGCGTACCTGCTCGAACGGCTCGACGCGGTGCTGGGCGAACACGACGGGATCGCGTACCTGAAGTGGGACCACAACCGCGACCTCACCGAGGCCGGGCACGCCGGACGGCCCGGGGTGCACGCACAGACGCTCGCGGTCTACCGGCTGCTGGACGAGCTGCGTGCCCGGCACCCGCACGTCGAGATCGAGAGCTGCTCCTCCGGCGGCGCGCGGGTCGACCTGGAGATCCTGCGGCGTACCGACCGGGTCTGGGCCAGCGACTGCAACGACGCGCTGGAACGGCTGTCCATCCAGCGCTGGACCGGACTGCTGCTGCCGCCCGAACTGATCGGCACGCACATCGGGCCGGAGCGCTCGCACACCACGCGCCGCGTACACGACCTGGGGTTCCGCGCGGTCACCGCACTGTTCGGCCACCACGGCATCGAGTGGGACATCACCGCGATCGACGCCACCGAGCGGGCCGAACTCACCGCCTGGGTGGCGCTGCACAAGCGGCTGCGCCCGCTGCTGCACACCGGCCGGGTGGTCCGGGTCGACCACCCGGACCCGGCCGTGCAGGCCCACGGCGTGGTCGCCCACGACCGCTCGCACGCGGTGTACGCGGTCAGCCGGGTGGCCACCTCGGTGGTACAGGTGCCGGGCGCGGTCCGGCTGCCGGGGCTGGACCCGGAGCTGCGCTACCTCGTGCGCCCGCCCGCCGGGGTGCCGGAGCCGGCGCTGCTGGAGATGTCGCCGCCGGGCTGGCTGGCCTGGCCCGGTGACGGCATCACGGTGAGCGGTTCGGTGCTGGGGTCGGTCGGCGTCCAGCTACCCGCCCTGCACCCCGAACAGGCCCTCCTCCTGGAGGTCACCGTCGTTGGCTGAGAGACGCCGACAGCGGTGATCGGCCCGTTCAACCGCGGGAGCCTACGCGCCCGGGACGTTCGTGCGTCACCCGCGCCGCCGCGGGACGCGGGTCGAGGTGGCCGCAACCCCACCGACCAGTGGATGGGTCACGGCGGCCGGGCCGGACTCGCCGGTCGAGCGCCACAGCTCGTGGAGCGTGGGCCACCAGTCGGGGTGGCTCTCCACCACCTCGACCAGGACGGGGCTCTGCTCCAGCATGTGCGTGGGCCACCGGGGCCAGGAGTGGGCGAACCGGAAGTCGGGCAGCAGCCCCGCCACCTGCAGCTCGCACTCCAGCACGTCCGCGAGTAGCTCCGCGAGGGTGATCACGACGGACCGGTCGGTGTCGGTTGGCGCGGAGGGCTTCCGGTCGAAGAAGTATGCGCGAAGCGGCGGATTCTCCAACAGGCGGTCGTGCCAGGCGCGAGACAAATTGTTCACTTCCATCAGCGCGGTGGCCGAGCCGATGCCGTTGTTGATGCGGCTCTGCTTCGCCACCTCCCGCGTCTGCACCGCGGAGAAGCACAACGACACGGCGACCAGCAGCAGACTGACGAAGCCCAGAATCGTTTCCCACATGTCCCCGCCCTTCAAGGAGTACGACTCCCCTCACGCTAAGCAGAGAGCGCAACACCCTGAGTCACTAAATTCGGCCGCGTTCGTCCCGACGCCAATCAGCGATCCGGCCGTCCTCAGGCGCCGGCGCGACGGACGGTGTCCCACAGGGCCAGGGCCACGGCGGCGAACAGGGCCGCGCCGCACCCCACACCGGAGATCAGGCCGACGGTGCCGGCGCCCGCGCCGAGCGCGTGGGCGAGGAACCCGGCCAGGCCGAGCGCTGTCATCACGGCGCCCAGCCAGTGGTAGAGCGGCATCCGCCAGACGTGGGCGAGGCCGAAGAAGTGCACGCCGACGACCACCGCCACCCAGGCGACGGCCACGGCGGGGCGGTCCAGCACGTTGTTGATCACAGACAGGCCACCGAAGAGCGCGACCGCCTCCAGCGCCACCACCAGCCAGTAGCGGCGGTCCATGAACCCGGCGGCCTCCCGCTGCGGGGCGGGCGTCTCCCGGCCGGCCACCCGGAACAGCGTGACCAGGAGCAGCGCGGCCACCAGCAGGCCGGCCACGCGCACCACGAGCGGCCAGGGCGCGGGCAGGCCACCGCTGTTGACCAGCACGAACACGGTGCCGAACGAGATCGCCACGAGCGAGCCGACCACGAGTCCCGACGGTCGGCCCCGGGTCTCCGGCATGCTCATCCTGTCCCTCCCGACGGTCGCGCCTACCGGCCGGCCCGGCGCGCGGCAGATCGTACGGCAGCGCCGCACCCACCGCCCACGCGTCCATCCCGTCCACCCCAGTTGATCAAGGAGTTTGTGTCTCCGTCGAGGTCCGATCGGGACACAAACTCCTTGATCACGCAACTGGGGATGCGGGTCAGGCGGGGGTGCAGGTCACCGCGGGGGTGGAGTTGGTGCCCTGCCAGGTGCCGATGAAGCCGAACGTGGTGCTCGCGCCCGCGCCGAGGCGGCCGTTGTAGTCGACGTTGCGGGCGGTGTACGCCGACCCGCTGTTGCTGACGCTCGCGTTCCACGCCTGGGTGACGGACTGGCCGTTCGCGTACGTCCAGCGCACCGTCCAGCCGGTGATCGCAGCGGCTCCGGCGGTCACCTTGACCTCGCCCTGGAATCCGCCCTGCCACGAGTTGCCCACGGTGTAGGTGGCGGTGCAGCCACCGGACGGCGGGGGCGTGGTGGTCGGCGGCGGGGTCGGGGTGGGGCTGCCGGTCGGCGTCGGCGTCGGGCTCGGGCTGCGGGTGGGACTGGTGGTCGGGGTCGGGGTGCTGCCGGCGTACACCGACGCCTCGCGGGAGGTGGCCGCGATGCCGTTGGCGCCGTTGAAGATCCGCTGACCCCAGCTCGTGAGCTGCGCCGGGTTGAACGCGGTGGTCATGTCCAGGTACTCCACGCCGCCGCCGTTGCCGCTCCAAGACCAGCCGAGGTAGCCGATGCCGTTGGCCTGGCTGTACGCCATGATGGCGTCCTCGTCCGGGTTGCCGTCGGAGTGGTTGAAGCCGAACTCGCCGACCACGATCGGCAGCCCGGCGGTACGGAACCGGCCCAGGTAGTCGCTGATCTCGGCGGCGGTGTCGAACACGCCGTACATGTGGATGGAGAAGACGGTGTTGCGCTGCGCGTCGGCGGCGAACACGGTGCTCGCGTTGTCGCGCATGGTGAACGACCAGTCCTGGCCCCAGTTCGGCGCGTCCACCATGATCGTGTGGGTCAGGCCGGCGGCGCGCAGCCGATTGATCGCGTTCGAGGTGTCGGTGGTCCAGGCGCTGTAGCCCTGGTTGCCGAACGGCTCGTTGCCGATGTTGACGATGACGTACTTCTCCTGGCCCTTGAGCACGTCGGCGATGCTCAGCCAGTAGTCGGTGGCCTTCGCAAGCGAGGCGGCGGCGCCCTCCTCGCCGTACCCGGTGGTGTCGTGCACCTCCAGCACACAGATCAGCCGGTTGGCCTTGCACAGCGAGATCACGTTCGCCACGTCGGCGGCGCTGTTCTTCGTCCAGCGGTCGCCGCTGGCCAGCACCACCCGGACGGTGTTCGCGCCCAGCGCCTTGATGTCGGCGAACGAGCTGGTCTGCTGCGGGTACCAGGTGTGCGCGTGGTTGACCCCGCGCATCACGAACTCGACGCCGTTGGCGTCGTAGAGCCGCCCGTTGGAGACGGAGAACCCGGTGGCGGCGTGGGCCGGCTGCCCGAGGGCGAAGACGGCGGCGAGGGCCGTCAGCAGGGCGGCGCCCGCGACGGAGAGCAGTTTCTTCATGGCTGTCCTCAGGGGAAGGTCTCCCCCGTGCCCGAGCGGGGGTGCGGTGACGGTGACGACGAAGGTGGCGACTGAGCCCGGTAGCCGCCGCCCGGTTCCCGAACGGACGCAGGCATCAGCGTAGGGCGATGGACGGCCTGAGGCAACCGGTTAAGCGGGATGGGCCGGGAGGCGGCACCACCTGACGGGCCGGATGAGCTGAACCGGTTAAGAGCCGGCGCTGAAGCGGACAGCAGGGTTGACCCGCGCCCGGTGGGGTATCCGGGGACGATCCGCCCGGGAAGGAGACGTGCCATGGTCAACGTCGGTTACACCCTCATGTGCGAGCAGGCCGGCCCGAAGGAACTCGTCGACCACGCCGTACGCGCCGAGGCCGCCGGCTTCGACCACCTGGTCATGTCCGACCACTACTACCCCTGGCTGGAGTCCCAGGGCCACTCCCCGTACGCCTGGTCGGTGCTCGGCGCGGTCGCGCACGCCACCAGCAGGGCCGAGCTGATGTCGTTCGTGACCTGCCCGATCCGGCGGTACCACCCGGCGGTGGTGGCGCAGAAGGCCAGCACCATCGGGGTGCTCTCGGACGGCCGGTTCACGCTGGGCCTCGGCGCCGGGGAGAACCTCAACGAGCACGTGGTGGGCGGATGGCCGCACGTGCAGCAGCGGCACGAGATGTTCGAGGAGGCGCTGCAGATCATCCGGCCGCTGCTCAACGGCGAGACGCTGACGTTCTCCGGCAACCACTTCGACGTTCCCGACGCGTACGTCTGGGACCGCCCCGAGCGGCCGGTGCCGATGGCGGTGGCCGCCTCCGGGCGGCAGTCGGCCACGCTGGCCGCCGAGTACGCCGACGCCATGATCGCCACCGACCCGCTGTCCCACCTGATCGACATGTACGAGGAGGCCGGCGGCGCGGGCCGCCCCCGCTACGGCCAGGTGGCCATCTGCTACGGCCCGGACGAGGACGAGTGCCGCAAGATCGTGCACGACCAGTTCCGCTGGTTCGGCCTGGGCTGGAAGGTCAACGCCGACCTGCCCGGCCCGGAGTCGTTCGAGGCGGCCACCCAGTTCGTCCGGGAGGAGGACGTGGCCGAGGGCATCTCCTGCGGCCCGGACACCGACCGGCACGTCGAGGCGTTCAAGAAGTTCGTCGACGCGGGCTTCACCCACGTCGCGCTGGTCCAGGTGGGCGGCGGCACCCAGCCGATGTTCCTCGACTGGGCCCAGGAGGAACTGCTGCCCCGGCTGCGCGAGCTGTGACAGCCGCACCGTCCCCGCCGGGGCGCTTCGGCCCGGCCGAACTGCGCCTGGCGCTCGCCGCGCCCCGGCCGGCCGCCGGGCTGACCAGCGAGTTCCGGCAGGTCGGCGGGCTGCGGGCGCACACCCGCCGCTCCGCCGCACCGGGCGGGGACGGGCCGCCGGTCGTGCTGGTGCACGGCCTGGCCGTGTCGCACCGCTACCTCACGCCGCTGGCCGTCGCGCTGGCGCCGCGCCAGCCGGTGTACGTGCCGGACCTGCCCGGCTTCGGGCTGACCGAACGCCCCGGCGCCGCGTACGACGTGGACCGGCACGCGGCGTTCCTGGCCGGCTGGCTCGACGCGTACCGCTTGGGTCCGGTCGTGCTGCTCGGCCATTCCTTCGGCGCGGAGGTCGCCGCCGCGCTCGCCGCCCGTCACCCCGGCCTGGTCCGCGCCCTGGTGCTGGCCGGTCCGACCAGCGACCCGGCCGCCCGGTCCCGGCGCGGTCTGGTCGGCCGGTGGCTGCGGGACACGCTGCGGGAGGCGAAGTGGCAGGCCCCGATCCTGCTGCGCGACGTGGCCGACGCCCGGCCGTGGCGGGTGTTCGCGACGCTGTCCCACTCGGTCCGCAACGCGGTCGAGGAGGATCTGGCCCGGATCACCGCGCCCACGCTGGTGCTGACCGGCGGGCGCGACCCGGTCGCGCCCGCCGCCTGGCGGGAGCAGGTCGCCCGGCTGGTGCCGGACGCCCGGTCGGTGGCCGTCCCGGGCGCGGCGCACAACGTGGTCACCACCGCCCCGGCCCAGGTCGCGGACGCCGTCCACGACCTGCTCACCACCCCGCTGAGGAGTTGACGCCATGCGTATCGGGAACACCGAGATCCGGCCCGCCGGAGGCGGGCTCGGCTGCCTGCTGATGATCCTCTTCTCGATCGTCGCCTCGGTGGTGCTCACCGTGCTGCTCAACCTGGTCCTGTAGAACCCGGCCCGGCGTGCGCGACGGCGACACCAGAATGGGGCATGCCCCTGCTGACCGCGCTGCCGCTGGCGCTGGAGATGGTCGCCGGGTCGAAGCTCGTCAGCGCCGTCGTCCTCGCCGCCGGCCGCCACCCGCGCCGCAGCTCGGCGGCGTACCTGGCCGGCGTCACGGTGGGCGTGCTCGGGCCGTTGACGCTCTGGTACGCGGCGTTCCGCGTGGTGCGGCACACCGCCGTGCACGGCATCGGGGTGGGCGGCAGCCGCCGGCTCATCGACTGGATCGTGCTGGCCCTGCTGGCGGTCCTCATGGTGGTCACGTTCCGCAGGCGGCGGCGCGACCGTCCCCCGGGGTGGCTGCGCCGGTTGCAGGACCCGCGGCCCGCGTACGCCTTCGGTCTGGGGCTGCTGCTCGCCGTCGCCGTGCCGAGCGACGAGCTGGTCATGGCGTCGGTCGCGGGCAGCATGGCCGGGCACGGCCGCCCGTGGTGGCATCTGCTGCCGTTCACGGCACTCACCGTGCTGCTGCTGGCCCTGCCACTGCTCACGCTGCTGCTGGCCGGCGACCGCGCGGAACGGCTGCTGCCCGCGTTCCGCTCCTGGACCGACAGGCACTCCTGGCTGGTCAGCGAGGTGGTCATCCTGATCTTCGCGGCCTTCGTGGTGGCCGACCTCGCGGGGTCGTTCAGCCGGCCGTGAGGTCCACCTCGGCCAGCACCGGATAGTGGTCCGACGCCGAATCGGCGTCACCGTCGCGGACCACCCGCACCGCGCGTACCCGGTCGGCCAGCGCCGGGGTGGCGAGCAGGTAGTCCAGCCGCATCCCGGCGAACTCGGCGCCGCCGTGCCGGGTCGGCACGGTCAGGCCGCCGGGCTCGTCGCCGCCGGAACGCGGCCACAGGTCGACCAGCCCGGCGTCGAGCAGCCGGGCCACCGCCCGGGTGTCCACGGTACGGCCGTCGCGGCGCAGGTGCCGCCGCCGGTACGGGGTGGCCAGCCCGGCCAGCCGGGCGGTGTGGTCGGCGGTGGGCTCCAGCGTGTTCAGGTCACCGGCCAGCAGGGCCAGCGCTCCCCCGGTACGCCGCAGCGCGGCGGCCAGCCAGTCCGCCTCCATCCGGCGCCGCCCACCCGAGTACGGGTTCAGATGGGTGCTGAACACGGTGAGCGGTCCCGCGCCGGTGGCGACCTGCACCCGGGCGGCGGCGTGGTGGAACGGGCGGCGGACCCGGCCGGCGCGCAGCACCCGCAGCGGCGGGCGGACCAGCACCGCCACCGGCTGGCCGAAGCAGGAGCGGGCCAGGTACGGCGTCATGCCGAGCCGGTCGGCCAGGCCGCCCAGCGTGGCGTCCATCCCGCGCAGCTCCTGCAAGGCCAGCACGTCGGGGCGCTGCGCGGTGACGACCGAGACGATCCGGTCCCGGCGGTCGGCGCCGCCGCCGTCCCGCCCGCCGGTCCGGATGTTCCAGGTCATCACCCGCAGCATCGGCTCAGTCCGGCCGCGCGGCCTTGGCCAGTTCGTCGTCCAGCTCGTCGACCTGTTCGGACTCGATCGCCGGCCGGTTGCCCTCGTACACGTCGGCGTTCGGCTTGATCACCCAGTACAGCAGCGACAGCCAGAGCGCGCCGAGCAGGATCGCGCCCATGAAGTCGGTCGGGTGGTGCATGCCCCGGTACATCCGGGAGGTCGCCACGCCCACCGGCATCAGCACGGCCATGCCCACGAACAGCCACCGCCACCACCTGTCCGTACGCGGGAACACGATGACCGCCATCGCCACCCAGAGGCAGATGGTCGCCGCGATGTGCCCCGACGGGAACGACGAGGTGGGCATCTGCCCGTCCAGGTTCTCCACCGGCGGCCGGGGCCGGTCCACCACGCGGGCGCTGGCCAGGAACAGGCTCAGCTCGCCGAACATCGCCAGCACCACGTACAGCACCGGCCGCCAGCGCCGCCACACGGCCAGCACGATCGGGCAGAACAGCAGCGAGACCAGCAGGATGGCGTGGGTGTCGCCGAACTTGCTCCACCACCAGCTCACCTCCGTGAGCACGTCGGTGTGCCGCTCGGCGAACCAGCGCGGCACCTCGGTGTCGAGCGTGTCGAAGAACGTGCCCTTGGCGTGGTAGCTGACGAACATGCCGAACGCGTAGAGCACACCGAAGACGAGCACCCAGCCGACCAGCAGCTCGGCGACCGCGGAGCGCGGGTGCTCCAGCACCTTCTCCTCGTCCGGCGCGAGCGCCAGCTCCTCGCCGGCCTCCGGCTCCAGACCCTCGCGCAGCGGCGGCACCGGCCGGCCGCGCTCGCGCCGCCACAGCCGGAAGGCGTACGCGGTGACGCCCAGCCAGGCCGCACCGAGCAGCCAGCCGCCGATCACGTCGGACACGAAGTGCACGCCCAGCGCGATCCGGGTCAACCCGACCAGGAAGATCAGCACACCGGCGATGGCGATGGCGGGCTTGCGCCAGCGCGGCGACATGGCTGGCAGGAACACCAGCAGCAGCGCCCCGTACGCGACGAACGAGCCGAGCGCGTGACCACTGGGGAAGCTGTTGCCCGGTGCGCTGGCGATCGGCACGTCCACCACCGGGCGCAACCGCCCGACCAGCGCCTTGAGCGACGGGTCGAGGATCAGCCCGCCGGCGCCGGTGACGATCAGGTAGACCGCCAGCCGGGACTGGCGGCGGATCAGCAGGCCCACCACGGCGATGGTGACCAGCCAGATCAGCACCGGCCGTCCGCCCAGGTCGGTGATCGCCTGGAGCACGGTGACCAGCGGGCCGTGCGGCGCCACCAGGTCGTTGAACCACTCGGCCACCGCGTGGTCGGCGTCGCCCAGCGGGCTCCACCGGAAGCGGACGAGCGTGAGCAGCACGCCGAACCCGACTCCCGCGCCGGCCACGGCGAGCAGGCCCGCGAGGCTCCGCTCCGCGAAATGGCTGAGCGGCCGGCTCCCGGCTTCCTTGACCGCGGTCACACCGCACCTCCCTCGTTCTTCTGCGAGGCGCGCTGTACCCGATCGGCGTGTCCCGTACACGCCGTACCGGCGCGGCGTCCACGCCGGACCCGCCGTGGCGTCAGAGCGAGGTCATCTCGCCGGTGTCGAGCAGCTCCGCCCGCTGCGCCTCCGGCTCCCACAGATCCGGCTGGGCGGGCTCCTCCACCCCGATGCGCATCGCTTCGAGCTGGGCGGCGAAGGCCAGCCCGCCGAACAGCGCGATCCCGGTGAGGTTGGCCCAGAGCAACAGGGCCATCATGCCGGTCAGCGCGCCGTAGGTCTGGCCGAATCCGCCGCTGTACTTCACGTAGGCGGCGAGCAGCAGGCTGGCCAGCCACCAGATCGCGATGGCGATGGACGCGCCGAAGAAGAGCCAGGACAGGCCGGGCTGGCGGCGCCGGGGTGCGTGCCGGAACAGCACCGCGACGGCGAGCACTGTGAGACCGAGGCTCAGCGGCCAGCGGATCACGTCCCACCCGGCCATGGCGAGGTCGCCCCACTCGTAGTGCCGCCGTACCGACTCGCCCATCGCCCGGCCACCCACCAGGATCAGGAAACCGGCCAGCGCGGGCACACCGGCGACCACCGCGAGGACCGCGGCGCGCAGGTACTTCGCCAGCGCCGGGCGGTCCCGCTCGACGCCGTAGATCCGGTTGGCGCCCCGCTCGATCTGCGCCATCGTGGTGGTCAACGCGACCAGCCCGGTGAGCAGACCCAGCGTCAGCGCCAGCTCACCGGCGTCCTCGGTGCGCTCGCTGTCGGTCAGCAGGTCCTGCACCATGGCTTCGCTCTGGCCGGGCGTGATCGCCAGCACCGTGTCGGCGACGACCTTGCCGCCCTCGTCCACGCCCAGGTCGGTGATCAGACCGGTGAGCGCGATCAGGAACGGCACCACCGCCAGGCAGAGCTGCAACGCCAGCGCCCGGGAGTGGCTGAAGCCGTCGCCGTAGCGGAACCGGATGAACGCGTCCCGCAGCAGGCACCAGCCGCCGTGCCGGCGCAGTGTGTGCCAGGCGTCGTCGGCGGAGAGCTGGTCCTCGGTCATCAACCGGGTCTCGGGGACCAGCTTCGTGCTACTCACGGCGGGCCTCCTCGACCAGATGCTCACCGCGCTCGCCGACCGCGTCGGCGTCCACGGCCAGGTCGGGGTCCTCCGCCGGGCGCGGTACGCAGAGCCAGAGCGACTCGGGGCGGATGGTGGCCTTGAGCGACCGGCCCGGCTCGATCAGGTCGCCGTCGAGCTGCCGGGGCTGCGACCGCGTGCTGGTGATCTCGACCGACCGGGCCCGGAACACCTCCATGCCGGGCACCCGGTCGCGGCGGCGCAGCACCGCCCAGCCCATGGCGAGCCAGTGGCGCAGCGTACGCGGCGTCAGCACCGCCACGTCGAGCCAGCCGTCGTCCGGTTCGGCCTCGGTGAGCAGGCGTACCCCGCCCTGGAGACGCCCGACGTTGGCGACCAGGACCGAGCGGGCCCGGCGGCGCAGCGGCGGCTTGCCGTCGAGGCGCACCGAGACGCGCATCGGCCGGTCGCGCAGGTGGCGGGCGGCGCCCACCACGTACGCGGGCCAGCCGATCCGCTTCTTCGTGGTCTCGGAGGTGGAGTCGAGCATCTGGGCGTCGAAGCCCATCCCGGCCATCACCGCGAAGCACTTGTCGCCGACCGCGCCGACGTCGAGGCGGCGCATCCCGCGCTCGACGGCGACCTCCAGCCCGGCGGCCAGGTCGTTTGAGAGGCCGAGGTTGGCGGCCAGCAGGTTGCCGGTGCCCTGGGGCAGTACGGCCAGTGCCACGTCGGTGCCGGCCAGCGCGGTCACGCACGCCATCACCGTGCCGTCGCCGCCGCAGGCGAAGACGACCTCCGCGCCCGCCTCGACGGCCTGTTCCGTCTGCCCGCGGCCCGGATCCTCGACTGTCGTCTCGTACCAGGCCGGGGCCGGCCACCCGGCGGCGGCGAGCGCGCCGTCCACGGTGCGGCGGAACTCGTCCAGGTCGGCCACCTTCACCGGGTTGACCACCACTGCCGAGCGCGGGGTGCGGTTCTCCGCGTTCACCGGGCGTTTGTCGTCTGCACCGTCCACGGCGTCAGTGTGCAGGACACGGGGCGTGACGGCGACCCGGCGGGGCGGGACGTTGCAAGGACCGCAAACAGGTTTGAAAAATGGATGCGCGTCGTCGCGGTCAGGCCGCCTCGCGCAGCGCCGCGTCGACGCGCCGCCGCAGGTCGTCGAGGTCGACGCCGGCCTCGGTGAGCACCACGGCGGCCAGGCCGTCGCCCTCGCGCAGCAGGCCGAGCAGGATGTGTTCGGTGCCGATGTGCCGGTGGCGCAGCCGCAGCGCCTCGCGCAGCGACAGCTCCAGCACCTTCTTGGCGCGGGGCGAGAACGTGCCGTGGTGCGACCCCCGCCGCCACCAGCGGCGCGGACGCGGGGTCGCCTCGCGCAGCGCGTCGGGGCCGAAGGACTCCTCGATCCGGGCCACGATCGCGGCGAGGTCGATGCCGATCTCGCGCAGCGCCGCGGCGTCCGCCGCGCCGAGCCCGTCCACGCCCTGCGCGGTGTGGCGGGCCACCGCGGCGCGCAGCGCGTCGGCGTCGACGCCACCGGCCGCCAGCAGGCGTACCGCCAGGTTGTCGCGGTCGGCGAGCACGCCCAGCAGCAGGTGCTCGGTGCCGACCGGCCGCCGTCCCTCGGTGCGGGCCTCGTCGAGCGCGTGGTGCACCACGCTCCGGGCCCGGTCGGTGAACCGTTCGAACATCACGCCTCCCAGCTCTCGCGCACCGCCGGCCGTCCGGCGTGCTTCTTGTGGACCGCCTGCCGGCTGACCTCGAGGGCGTCGGCGATCTCCTGCCACGACCAGCCCTGCCGCCGGGCGTTGTCGACCTGGATCACCTCGAGCCGCTCCAGCAGCCGGCGCAGGGCGAGCACGGCACGCAGGCCGACCTTGGGGTCGGTGCTGCCGGCCGCCGCCGCGAGTTCCGTCGCCTGACTCATGCTGTCAATGTAGGTTGACAAACGCCGCGCGTCAACCCTGGTTGACACACACCCCGGTCTGACGCCCCGGGGCGCAACTACGCACGGGGCGGGGTGGCGTTGTTCGCGGTGGACGTCCGGTCGAACTCGTCGCGGTTGCGGACGATGTCGCTCTGGTGATCACGGACCCAGTGCACGAGTCCACCCACGGCTTCACTCAGTGAGCGGCCGAGCGGCGTCAGGGCATACACCACCCTCGGCGGCACCTCCGGATACGCGGTCCTGGTCACCAGCCCGTCGCGGTTGAGGGCGCGCAGTGTCTGGCCGAGCATCCGCTGGGAGACGCCGGCGACCTGTTCGTGCAGCGCGGTGAAGCGCAGCGGGCCGGACGCCAGGGCCGTGATGGTCAGCAGCGTCCACTTGTCGCCCACCCGCGCCAGCACGTCGCGGACGAGCTCGATCGTCTGGATGCAGTCCGGCGCGACCCCGCGCTGCGCGAGTTCGGCACCAAGGATGCTCGTCATGCTCTTCTGTTCCTCGCGCGTCAGTAGCTGACTTCAAAGTGCGTATCAGGCAGCCGGACTAAATCCGTCGGACGCACGTTTCCTACTAATCGTAACTGACATGCGGTCACCCATTCGTGGCCGTCACAGCGGGAGGACGGCATGGTCCGGCACGACACGTTCACGATCACGCGGCACCTCGACGGGCCGCCGGGCGAGGTCTTCACCGCGTTCGCCGACACCACGATCAGGCGCCGATGGTTCCGGCTTCCCGGCAGCGGAGCCTCGTACGAGCACGACTTCCGGGTGGGCGGCGGCGAGACGGCACGCAGCACCTTCACCTCGTTGGACACGGCACCCGAGCGGCTGGAATACCGGTCGCGGTACATCGACATCGCGGTCGCACACCGGATCGTCTACGGCTACGTGGCCGTCGTCGACGACGAACTGCGATGGACCTCGCTGGTCACCGTCCGGCTCGAAACCGAGACGGAGGGAACCCGCCTGGAATGGACCGAACAGGTGACCTTCCTCAGATACACGGAGGACGGCAGTTCCGACCTCGCGCACCTGCGCGGCGCCAGCGTGCTGCGGCTGAACGGACTGGACGCCGCTCTGCAATCCGGATCCCCGCCTCAGCAATCCGCGTGACACCGCGTCTCGGACCGTCGGCACCATTCGAATCGACCAGAACGGATCACTCATGACGAACATCGGGATCATCCTCGGCAGCACCCGCCCCGGCCGGGTCGGCCACCAGGTGGCCGAGTGGGTAGCGAAGCACGGCAGCCGGCACGATGGCATCGACGTCGAGGTGGTGGACATCAAGGACTACGACCTGCCGCTCTTCGACGAGCCACAGTCACCGCTACTCGGCTCCTACATCCACCCCCACACGTGGAGTTGGAGCAAGAAGATCGCCGAGTTCGACGGATACGTCTTCGTCACTCCGGAATACAACCGATCGATCCCCTCGGCGTTGAAGAACGCCATCGACTACCTCTACGGCGAGTGGAACAACAAAGCGGCCGGATTCGTCTCCTACGGCAGCAGTGTCGGCGGCGCCCGCGCTGTGGAACACCTACGCCTCATCACGGCAGGTCTTCAGCTAGCGGGCGTACGCACCCAGGTCAGCCTGTCACTCGCCACCGACTTCACGGCGTTCACCACGTTCACCCCCGGCGACCGCCACAACACCACGCTCCGCCAGCTCTTCACCGAGGTGACCGTCTGGGCCGAGGCGCTCGCACCACTGCGCCGGCCCTGAGCGCTCAGGTCGCTCACGGCGACAGCCACGCCACCTTCGGTGCGAAAAAGTCGCCCCGGAGAACCCGCATCCCGGCCTGTCCCGGTGTTAGGTTCCGCTGGTGTTCCGCCGCCGTCCGCTGGACCGGCCGGTCGAGTCCGCGCGCCGGCTCACCGCCGGCCGCCTCACCCTGGAGATCGCCGGGGGCAGCGTGGTCGGGCACCGCTACCCGGAGAACTACGACGTGCTGCACGTCGACCCCGAGCTGCCGCTCGCGGTGCTCTGCGACGGGATGGGCGACGGCGAGGGCAGCCGGGTGGCCGGCACGACCGCCGCGGAGACGTTCGTGGCGCAGGTCAGCGCCGGCTGGCCCGCCGTCGGCGCCGCCGCGCTGCGCGCCGCCGTGGCCGAGACCCAACGGCGGGTACGCCAGGCCGGCGCGGCACAGCCGGGCCTGACCGGATGCACGCTCACCGCGCTCGTGATCGAGCCGGACGGCGACCAGGGCTGGCTGGTGCAGCTCGGCGACTCGCGGGCGTACCGGCTGCGCGACGGGCTGCTGGAACTGATCACCGTCGACCACACCATGGCCTGGCTCGGCCTGCTGCACGGCTGGTGGCCGGCCGACTCGCCGGAGGCGGCGCGGGCGCGCTACCAGCTGCTGCGCTACGTCGGCCACCCGGACCGGCCCGAGCCGGACCTGCTCGCCGTGCCGCTGCGCCGGGGCGACACCTGGCTGCTGTGCACCGACGGGATCAGCGACCAGCTCGGCTACCACCGGCTGCGCGACCTGCTCTCCGCGCGACGCGACCCGGCGCGCACCGCCGAGGCCCTGCTCGCCGCCAGCCTGGACGAGGGCGGCGAGGACAACGCCACAGCCGTCGTGCTGCGCGTGCACACGGCGCTGCCCGCCCCGCGCTGACCGCCAGTTCCGCCGACCCGCTCCGGCGCACCCGGTCCCACGACTACGGTGGGTGAAAAGCAGGGGTCGGGAGGTGAGCCGGGGTGGCCGCACCCAGCCACGGCGCGGTGGTGGTCGGCGTCGGCCGGTCCGAGGCCGATCTGACAGTGGTCCGCACGGCCGCCGCCGAGGCCGCCGCCCACGACCGGCCGCTGCACCTGCTGCACGCGTTCAACTGGGCCGCGACGCCCGGCCCCGCCCCGGCCGGCGGCACCCGAACGGACGCGGAGAACGTGCTGGAGCACGCCGGGCAGGTCGTCGCCGAGTGCGCGCCGCAGGTGCCGGTCAGCGGCCGGATCGTCGAGGGCTCACCGGTCGAGGCGCTGCTGCGGGTCGCCGACACCGCGTTCCTGATCGCGCTCGGTGACGGGGGCATGTCCGCGCACCCGGACCGCGTACCCGCCGACACGCCGGCCGTCGACGTGGCCGCCCGGGCCGGTTGCCCGGTGCTGGTCGGGCGCACCGAGCCGGCCCCGCCCGGCCCGCTGCTCGTCGGCTTCGACGGGTCGCCCAGTTCGCGGGCCGCCCTCGGGTACGCCTTCGACTGCGCGCAGCACCGGGGCGCCCGCCTGCTCGCCGTCCGGGTGATCGAACCGGAGTCCGGCGACCGCGACGACGGGCGCCTGGAGGAGGCGGTCACCCGGACGGCCCTGCGGTACCCCCGGGTCGCCGCCGACTGCGAGACCGTCCACGGTGACCCGAAATCCGTCCTGCTCGACCGGTCCCGCGCGGCGCAGCTCGCGGTGGTGGCCGCCTGGGGAGACGGGCCGATAGGGTCCACTCTGGGCGCGGTCAGCCAGTCCCTGCTCTACCACTCGCCGGCCCCGCTGATCGTCGTACGCGGAGTCGCCGCCGACGCCGGGGACGGGTCATGACGCCCGCGCGAGGCGGGACCTACGGCCCTGACCGGCGACCCCCGACGGGGGCGACGCTGGACGCGCCGGGAAAGAAGATGTGCTCCCCGAGTGGCAGCCGACCCCGAGCCACGAGAGGCTAAGGCAGCATGGACACCGCGGTGAACCTGCACAGCCCCCTGACCGACGACGAGTTGCGCCGGCTGGACGCCTACTGGCGCGCGGCGAACTACCTGACCGTCGGCCAGATCTACCTGCTCGACAACCCGCTGCTGCGCGAACCGCTCAAACCCGAGCACGTCAAGCCGCGCCTGCTGGGCCACTGGGGCACCAGCCCCGGGCTCAACCTGCTCTACACGCACCTCAACCGGGTCATCGTGAACCGGGACCTGTCCGCCATCTTCGTCACCGGCCCCGGCCACGGCGGCCCGGCGCTGGTGGCGAACACCTGGCTGGAGGGCACCTACAGCGAGCTGTACCACAGCATCCCCCGGGACGAGACCGGCATGCAGCGGCTGTTCCGGCAGTTCTCCTTCCCGGGCGGCATCCCGAGCCACGTGGCGCCGGAGGTGCCGGGTTCGATCCACGAGGGCGGCGAGCTGGGGTACGCGCTGAGCCACGCGTACGGCGCCGCGTTCGACAACCCGGACCTGCTCGTGGCCTGCGTGATCGGTGACGGCGAGGCGGAGACCGGCCCGCTGGCCGGGAGCTGGCTGTCGAACGTGTTCCTCAACCCGGCCCGCGACGGCGCGGTGCTGCCGATCCTGCACCTCAACGGCTACAAGATCGCCAACCCGACCGTGCTGGACCGGATCCCCGGCGAGGATCTGCGGGACATGATGCGCGGCTTCGGCTACGAGCCGTACGTGGTCGAGGGCGACGACCCGGCGACCGTGCACCAGCTGCTGGCGGCGACGCTCGACCGCGCGGTCGACGAGATCGCGGCGATCCAGCGCCGGGCCCGCTCCGGCGAGCACGTCGAGCGCCCCCGCTGGCCGATGATCATTCTGCGGACGCCGAAGGGCTGGACCGGTCCGTCCCGGGTCGACGGCAAGCAGGTCGAGGGCACGTTCCGCGCCCACCAGGTGCCGATCTCCGAGGTCCGGGACAACCCGGAGCACCTGGCCGAGCTGGAGCGCTGGCTACGCAGCTACCGGCCGGAGGAGCTGTTCGACGCCACCGGCGGCCCGGTCGTCGAGGTGGCCGACCTGCCGCCGGCCGGTGACCGCCGGATGAGCGCCAACCCGGTCGCCAACGGCGGCCGGCTGCTGCGCAACCTGGAGCTGCCGGACTTCCGCGACTACGCGGTCGACGTGCCGACGCCGGGCGAGCCGATGGCCGGCGCGACCGGTGTGCTCGGCCCCTGGGTCCGCGACGTGATCGCGCGCAACCCGGAGACGTTCCGCCTGTTCGGCCCGGACGAGGTCGCCTCGAACCGGCTCGGTGCGGCGTTCGAGGTGACCGACCGCGCGTTCGTGGGCGCCGAGGTGCCCGGCGACGACCACCTCTCCCCCGACGGCCGGGTGATGGAGGTGCTCTCCGAGCACCTGTGCCAGGGCTGGCTGGAGGGCTACCTGCTGACCGGCCGGCACGGCATCTTCACCAGCTACGAGGCGTTCATCCACATCGTCGACTCGATGGTCAACCAGCACGCCAAGTGGCTGAAGGTGACCCGGAACATCCCGTGGCGGGAGCCGGTGGCCTCGCTGAACTACCTGCTGTCCAGCCACGTGTGGCGCCAGGACCACAACGGCTTCTCGCACCAGGATCCGGGCTTCATCGACCATGTGGTCAACAAGAAGGCCGAGGTGGTCCGGGTCTACCTGCCGCCGGACGGCAACACGCTGCTGTCCACCATGGACCACTGCCTCCGCAGCCGGCACTACATCAACGTGGTGGTGGCCGGTAAGCAGCCCGCGCCGAACTGGCTGACCATGGACGAGGCGATCCAGCACTGCCGCCGCGGCCTGGGCATCTGGGACTGGGCCAGCAGCGACGACGGCACCGAACCGGACGTCGTGCTCGCCTGCGCCGGCGACGTGCCGACGCTGGAGACGCTCGCCGCCGTCGACCTGCTGCGCCGGCACCTGCCGGACCTGAGGGTGCGGGTGGTCAACGTGGTCGACCTGATGCGCCTGCAACCGCCGTCGGAGCACCCGCACGGCCTGCCGGACAACGAGTTCGACACCATCTTCACCCGCGACAAGCCGGTGATCTTCGCGTACCACGGCTACCCGTGGCTGATCCACCGGCTCACCTACCGCCGGACCAACCACGAGAACCTGCACGTGCGCGGCTACAAGGAGGAGGGCACCACCACGACGCCGTTCGACATGGTGATGCTCAACGACCTGGACCGCTTCCACCTGGTCATCGACGTGATCGACCGGGTGCCGGGGCTGCGGTCGCGCGCCGCGCACCTGCGCCAGGACATGGTGGACGCCCGCCAGGCCTGCCGCGACTACACCCGCCGCTACGGCGAGGACGACCCCCGGGTCGCCGAGTGGCGCTGGATCAGGGAGAACGACCCCGCGGTGAGGAGTGGCGAATGAACGACGACGAGATCCTGGTCGGCTACGACGGCTCCTCGGACGCCGCCGTCGCCCTGAACTGGGCGCTGGACGAGGCGGGCCGCTCCGGGCGGCCGGTACGCCTGGCGTACGTCTTCGAGTGGTTGACCGTGACCGGCTGGATCGGGCCCGGCGTGGCGCCCGGGGTGTGGCCGGACGAGGCCGCCCGGCAGCAGGTCGAGGAACTGGTCCGCAAGGCGGCGGCGGACGCCGCCGCCGACCGGCCGGGCCTGACCGTGCACGGCGAGGTGTTCGACGGGCCGCCCGCGCTGGTGCTCCAGGAGCGGTCCGCCGACGCCGGGATGCTGGTGCTCGGCAGCCGGGGCCACGGCGGGTTCGGCGGGCTGCTCGCCGGTTCCACGGCGGTCTCGGTCACCGCGCACGCCCACTGCCCGGTGGTGGTGGTCCGCGACGGCCAGGCCGCCACGTCCGGGCCGGTGGTGGCCGGCTCGGACGGCTCGGAGTCGGCGCTGCGGGCGCTCGGCTTCGCCGTCGAGCGGGCCGCCCAGCGGGACGTGCCGCTGCGGGTGCTGCGGGCCTGGGAGCCGCCGGGTGACCGGTGGGTGCCGCCGGACTTCGACCCGGAGCAGGTCGCCGCGAGCGAGCGGGCCGCCGCCGAGGCGGAGCTGGCGCCGTGGCGGGAGAGCTTCCCCGACGTGCCGGTCGAGATCGAGGCGGTCCCCGGCAGCGCGTCCGCGCTCCTGGTGGAGGCGAGCCGGTCGGCGCAGCTGGTGGTGGTCGGCAGCCGGGGCCGGGGCGGCCTGCGCGGCATGCTGCTCGGCTCGGTCAGCCAGCAGCTCATCCAGCACTCACACTGCCCCGTCGCGGTGGTCCGCGAGCGCTGACTCAGCGGCCGGGCGCGGTGGAGCCCTCCTCCGGGTTGAGCGAGAAGTAGTCCTCCTCCTCCTGGGCCAGGTGCAGGCGCAGCACCGCGTCCAGGCCGTAGAGCGCGGCCAGCAGATCGGGCACCTCGTCACGGCGCAGCCGGCCGTCCGGCTGCGCCGTGAGGTGCCCGCCGACCCGCTCCACCAGCCGGACGATCTCCACGTGCGCCCGGCTCATCGTGGAGGTCGCCTCGTCGCTGCCGAGCGGACCGGCCAGCGCCGGGTAGAGCTGCCGGTCCTCGGCCGCCTCGTGCGGCAGCACCTCGTCGACCAGGCGCCGGTGCACCTCGCGCAGCGCCGGCAGGCACGCCGGGTCGTCCGGGCGGGTCGCCACCATGTCGGCGGTGTCCCGCAGCGCCGCCAGCACGTCCCGGACGCCGCCGTGCTCGCCCGCGTACCGGTCGATCAGCTCGACCGTGTGCGCGGGCAGGTCCCGCCGCCGCAGGCCGCCGCCGAGCGCGCGCAACGCGTTGAGGATCACCAGGACGTCGATGCCCTCCTGGAGGAACGCGCCGGCCACCGGTGGCAGCCGCCCCGCCGCGGCCACCAGCATGGCCAGCACCGCAAGGCCCATCCCGACGGTGGCGCTCTGCACCGCGATGCGGCGCGCGTACCGGGCGATCTCGACCGCGTCGGCGAGCCGGTCCAGCCGGTCCACGGTGAGCACCGCGTCTGCCACGTCCGCCGAGGCGGTCGCCCCGGTCGCGCCCATCGCCACGCCGACGTGCGCCTCGGCCAGCGCGGGCGCGTCGTTCACGCCGTCGCCGACCATCACGGTCACCGCGTGCGCCGACTCCTCGCGTACCCGATCGGCCTTCTCCTGCGGCGAGCACCGCGCGATCACGTCGTCCACGCCCACGACCTGCGCCACCTGCCGGGCCGTGCCCGGCCGGTCGCCGGTCACCATGACCAGGCGGGTCAGTCCCGCCTCGCGCAGCCGCCGCACCGTGCGCCGGGCGTCCGGCCGGACCGGGTCCTCCAGCAGGATCGCGCCGAGCGGCCCGTGGTCGTCGCTGACCCAGACCGCGGAGCGCCCGGCCCGTTCGGCGCGCTCACCGAGCCGGCCCGCCCACTCCGGCGGTTCCCCGGCGAGCTGCCCGACGTGCACCATCCGCCCGTCGACGCGCCCGCTCACCCCGTGCCCCGGCTCCTCGGTGACCTGCGTCGGCTCGGCCAGCGCCAGCCCGCGCTCGCGAGCCTGCCGGACCAGTGCGGCGGCCAGCACGTGCGGGGAGAGCTGCTCGACCGATGCGGCCAGCCGCAGCACCTCGTCCCGGTCGCCACCCGGCGCCACCACCACCTCGGCCGCCCGGGGCCGGCCGGCGGTGAGCGTGCCGGTCTTGTCCAGCAGCAGGGTACGAGCGCGGCCGAGCTGTTCCAGCGACCCGCCGTCCCGGACCAGCACACCGCGCCGGGCCACCCGGGACAGCCCGGAGACCACGGCGATCGGGGTGGCCAGCAGCAGCGGGCACGGTGTCGCCACCACGAGCACCGCCACCGCCCGGGTGAACTCGCCGGACAGCAGCCACGCCAGCCCGGCCAGCACCAGCGTGAACGGCACGAACGCGGCGGCGTACCGGTCGGCCAGCCGTACCATCGGGGCCTTGCGCGCCGTCGCCTCACCGGCCAGGCGGACGATGCCGGCGTAGGTGCTCTCCGCCGCGTTGCGGCGCGCCCGCAGCCCGAAGCCGGCGCCCGCGTTCACGACGCCGCTGCCCACCTCCTCCCCGGCCGCGCGGGTGACCAGCCGCGACTCGCCGGTGACCACCGACTCGTCGAGTGTGGCCGCCTCCTCGACCACGCCGTCCACAGGCACCACGTCGCCCGGCCCGACCACGAGGCGGTCCCCCACCGCGACGCGGTCCAGCGGCACCACCTCGATCCCGCCGTCCGGGGTGCGCCGGCGGGCCTGCCGGGGCGCCCGCTCCAGCAGCGCCCGCAGGTCACGGGTGGCGCGGCGCTGGGCGTACTCCTCCAGCGCCCGCCCGGTGGCGACCATCACCGCGATCACGGCGCCGGCCAGGTACTCCCGCACCAGCAGCGCGCCGAGCAGTGCCAGCACCGCGATGACGTCCACCCCGAACTGCCGCAGCCACAACTGGCGCAGCGTCGTCCAGGCCGCCGGCACCAGGGCGACCACCGTGACCGCCGCCCAGACCAGCCGGGCGGCGTCGTGCGCGCCGGCGAACCACAGCGCCGCACCGGCCAGCACCGCCGCGGTGAGCAGCACCAGCGGCACCCACTCGGCCCACGCCCACCGCCGGGCGCGGGCCGGCTGCTCGGGTACGCACTCGCGTGGCTCGGTTCCCACGTGTGGATCGTCTCAGTCCCGGCGTGGGGCGGCGGGGCGACACGGGTAATCCGACCCTGCGGGGCGGCCGGGCATGGCCGAGGATGGAGCGGCATCCCCACCCGGGCGTCCCGGGCGTGGGGCACGATGGGGAAAACAGGAAAGGTCGTGACGATGAGCCACGAGACGCCGGCCGGCGATCGCCCGTTGACCACCGCGCTCGCGGAGGCCGCCGGAATGGCCGGCCACGCCCCCTCGGTGCACAACACACAGCCGTGGCACTGGACGGTCCTGCCCGACGCGCTGGAGCTGCGGGTGGTCCGCGAACGGCACCTCAGCGCCCTGGACCCGGAAGGGCACCTGCTGGTGGTGAGCTGCGGCGCCGCGCTGCACCACGCCCGGGTGGCGCTGGCCGCCGAGGGCTGGACCCCGGTGGTGGAACGGCTGCCCGACCCGAAGGAACCCGACCTGCTGGCCCGGATCACCACCCTCAAGCACACCGGCGCCGACCCCGACGCCATGCGCGTCGTGCAGTGCATGCAGGTGCGGCACACCGACCGGCGGCCGGTCAGCGACGAGCCGATCCCCACCGCCGCGCTGAACGACATCGACCGGGCCGCCACGCTGGAGGGGGTGAACCTGCAACTGCTCGACGACACCCAGAAGATCCAGCTCGCCGGCGCCGCGCAGCAGGCCGCCGCCGTCGAGGCGGACAGCCCGGAACTGCGCGAGGAGCTGGCGTACTGGACCAGCCGGGCCGGCACCGGCACCGGGCTGCCGCCGGAGGTGCTGCCCGAGCAGGCCCCGCAGACGACCGTTCCGGCCCGCGACTTCGGCCGCGCCGGCTCGCTGCCGATCGGGCCCGGCCACGACAAGGCCGCCGTGTACGGGATCCTGTGGGGCTCCGACGACGAGCTGATGAGCTGGCTGCGCGCCGGTGAGGCGCTCTCCGCCGCCTGGCTCACCGCCACCCGGCACGGGGTGTCGCTGGTGCCGCTGTCCGGTGTGGTGGAGGTCGAGAGCACCCGCGAGGTGCTGCGGCAGATGCTCTCCGGCCTGGGGTTCCCGTACATCAGCATGCGGCTCGGCCTGGCCGACCCGAACCACGCCGGTCCGCCGCACACGCCCCGGCTGGACGTCGCGCAGACGGTCGACACCTCGGCGGTCCGCGACCGGCTCGGCTGACCGGTCTCGATCACGGCGGCCGCCGGGCGATACCATCGCCGGGTGGCCGCCGCACCCCAGTCCCGGCACGAGCACAACACACCGTCGCTCGGGCTGACCCCGCTGTCCCGCGTCCGCCTGGACGAACTGCTCCAGGAGATGCTCGACCGCGTCGGCGAGGTGGTCACCAGCCGCGAGCGGCTACGGGCGCTGCTGGACGCGGTCGTCGGTATCGGGTCCGACCTCGACCTGCGCAGCACGCTGCAGCGGATCGTGCAGTCGGCGTGCGAGCTGGCCGGCGCCCGCTACGGCGCGCTCGGCGTGATCGGGCCGGACCGCATGCTGCACGACTTCATCGTCCACGGCATCAGCCCCGAGCAGCACGCGAAGATCGGCGAGCTGCCGCACGGCCGCGGCGTGCTGGGTCTGCTCATCGACGAGCCGAAGCCGCTCCGCATGCCGGACATCACCAAGCACCCCAACTCGTACGGCTTCCCGCCGAACCACCCGCCGATGCACAGCTTCCTCGGTGTGCCGGTGCGCATCCGCGACCACGTCTGGGGCAACCTCTACCTGGCCGAGAAGCAGGGCGCGGCCGAGTTCACCGAGGACGACGAGGAGATCGTGGTGGCGCTCGCCGCCGCGGCCGGCGTGGCGATCGAGAACGCCCGCCTCTACGCGCTGGCGCACCGCCGCGAACGCTGGCTGGCGGCCGCCGCGGAGATCACCTCGGTGCTGCTCGGCGAGGTACGCCGCACCGACGCGCTGACGCTCGTGGCCCGCCGCGCCCGCGAGGTCGCCGAGGCCGAACTGGCGCTGGTGCTGCTCTACGACGAGGACGAGGCCCAGTTCACCGTCGAGGTCGTCGACGGCGCCGACCCGGTCAGCCGGGAACTGGTCGGCGCGGTGCTGCCGGCCGCCGAGACCAGCTTCGCCGCGTCCGTCACGCAGGGCCGCCACGACCAGGTCGACGACCTCGCCGCCGCGGCGCCCTGGCCCCGGCCGGTGGTCGCCGGGCCGGCCGTGGTCTCCCCGCTCGCCGCCGCCGACACGCTGCACGGCGTCCTGGTGATCGGCTACCTGCCCGACCACGGGCCCGCCGCCGACGACGACCTCGCCCTGCTCGCCAGCTTCGCCGGGCAGGCCGCGCTGGCCATGGAACGCGCCCGCGGGCAGGAGGAACGGGAACTGCTGGTGGTCCTGGAGGACCGCGAGCGCATCGCCCGCGACCTGCACGACGTGGTGATCCAGCGGCTGTTCGCCACCGGCCTGCAACTGCAGAGCGGCGCGATGAACGCCCGCCCCGAGGCGGCCAAGCGGATCAACCAGGCGGTCGACGACCTGGACGCCACCATCCGAGACATCCGCCGCACCATCTTCGAGCTGCGGACGCCGATGAGCGCGGCGCTGCGCACCGAGATCCGCGAGGCGATCGAGGTGGCCGCCGAATCGCTCGGCTACCGCCCCGACCTGGAGCTGATCGGCCCGATCGACAGCGCCGTCCCGGACGACCTGCGCCCCGAACTCACCGCCGTGCTGCGCGAGGCGCTGTCCAACGCGGTACGCCACGCGCAGGCCGACCGGGTGTCGGTGCGCGTACGCGTCGACTCCGGCCGGGTCGAGATCACCGTCACCGACGACGGGATCGGCTGCGACCCGGAGGCGGCCCGCAGCGGCCTGGTCAACCTGCGGGAGCGGGCCGAGCGGCTGGGCGGCGAGTTCACGCTGCGCCGGGCCGAGCCGCGCGGCACCGAGGTGCGCTGGAGCGTCCCGCTCGACTGAGGCGCCGTCAGGTGTTCTTGCCGAGCAGGCGGGTGGCCAGCACCGCCGCCTGCGTACGCCGCTCCAGGCCCAGCTTGGCGAGCACGCTGGAGACGTAGTTCTTCACCGTCTTCTCGGCGAGGAACATCTTCCCGGCGATCTCCCGGTTGGTGAGCCCCTCCGCCACGTACTCCAGGATCCGCCGTTCCTGCTCGGTGAGCGACTTCAGCTCCCGCGGCTGCTCCACGCCGCTGCGGATGCGCTCCAGCACGCGGGTGGTGATCGCCGGGTCGAGCAGCGACTGCCCCGCCGCCACCCGGCGGACCGCGTCCACCAGGTCGGTGCCGCGGATCTGCTTGAGCACGTACCCGGCGGCGCCGGCCATGATCGCCGCGAACAACGCCTCGTCGTCCTCGTACGAGGTGAGGATCAGCCCCTTGATCGAGGAGTCCACGGCACGGACGTCCCGGCACACGTCGATGCCGTTGCCGTCGGGCAGCCGGGCGTCGAGGATCGCCACGTCCGGGCGCAGCGCCGGGATGCGGCGCGCCGCCTCCTGGGCCAGGCCGGACTCGCCGACCACCTCGATGTCGCCGCTGCTCTGGAGCAGGTCGGCAAGGCCACGACGGACGACCTCGTGGTCGTCGAGCAGGAACACCCGGATCATCAGTCCTTTCTACCCGCTTTCCCGCCCCCGTAGCACGGGTCGAAAGTCCCGTCCTGACCGCGTCGGCCGGGACCGACGGCCGGGCCCAGGTGGGGACCTCCGGCCCTGCTCACCACGCCGCCCGCTGACGCACCGTAGTGGTGTACCCGGCCGGGGAAGCCGGCGCCGCACGAGAGGGAGCACCACCATGACGACCGAATACACCGGCGAGCAACTGCGGGCCGCGGTCGCCGACGCGGTCCGGGCGCCGTCGCTGCACAACACCCAGCCGTGGCGGTTCCGGCTCGTCGACGGCGGCATCGAGGTGTCCGTCGACCCGCTGCGCGGCCTGCCCGCCACCGACCCGACCGGCTGGGGCGCGCGCATCGCCGCCGGGGCGGCGCTGTTCAACCTGCGGCTGGCGCTCGCCGTCGCGGGCACCCCGGCCACTGTGCGGCTGCGCCCGTACCCCGCCGACCCCGACGTCGTGGCCCGGCTGGTCCCGGACGTGCCGCGCCGACCCACCCCGGTCGAGCAGAGCCTGTACGGAGCGATCAGCCACCGGTTCAGCAACCGTGCGCCGTTCTGGCCCGACCCGGTGCCGGCCGAGGCCCGCTGGCGGCTCGGCGAGGCGGCCCGCGCCGAGCAGTGCTGGCTGGAGCTGGTGATCGGCACCAGCGCCGTCAACGCGGTCGCCGAGGTCGCCCGCAGCGCCCACCGGGTGCTGGAACGCGACCCCGCCTACGTGGCCGAACGGGCCGAGTGGATCCGCTCCGAGCCGGCCCCGGACGGCGTGCCCACCGACGCGGGCGGACCGCAGAGCGAGCCGCAGGACCTCCTGCCCCAGCGCGGCTTCGGCGGACGCAACCGCGCCCCCGGCCGCGACTTCGAGCCGGAGCCGCTGGTCGCGGTGCTCGGCTCGGCCGGCAACACCTCCGCCGACCAGATCCTCGCCGGGCAGGCGCTGCAGCGGGTGCTGCTCACCGCCACCGACGCCGGGCTGAGCGTGTCGATGCTCTCCCAGCCGATCGAGGTGCCCGCCGCGCGGGAGGCGCTGCGGATGTCGCTGGGCCGGTTCGGCACCCCGCAGATGGTGATGCGGATCGGGTACGGCCAGCCCGGTCGCGCCACCCCGCGCCGCCCGGTCGAGGAGGTGCTCGACCTGCCGGTCGTGTCGGCCTGACCCGTACCCCTCCGCGGTCAGGCCGGGAGTGCGGCCAGCAGGGCGGCCTCCCGCTCCGGCGCCAGGCCGACCGGGGCGCGCGCCGGCCGCCCCGCCCGGTCCGGCACGCGGCCCACCTCGCGCAGCCACCGCCAGGTGTCCGCGACCGTCTCGGTCACCGGCCGGCAGACCAGCCCCGCCGCGTACGCGCGTTCCACGTCCCGCTCCTGCAACCAGCGGTACTCGTGCCCGCGCGGAATCCACACCGGCAGGTCGTTCCACGGCTCCACCCCGGCGGCCAGGATCGGCTCCGGCGCGGTCCACCGCAGCGTCGCGTCCGACCCGGTCGCGGCCACCGCCGCGTCGAGCAGGTCACCCATCGTCGCGTGCCCGGTGCGACCCACCACGTTGTACGCCCCGCCGACGCCCTCGGCACCCCGGTCCAGCAGCCAGGTCGCCAGGTCACGCACGTCCACGTACTGGATCGGCAGGTCACGCGGACCCGGCGCCAGCACGTCACCGCCCCGGGCGACCCGGTTCAGCCACCACGGCAACCGCCCGATGTCCTCCCCCGGCCCCAGGATCAGCCCGGCACGCGCCAGCAGCGCCCGGTCACCGAACACCCGCGTCGCAGCGCGTTCCCCGCCGGCCTTGTTCGCCGGGTAGTCACCGTCGTCCGCGTCCGGGTCGGCCGCCACTGTGGGCGCCTCCTCGCCGCTGCCGGGCGCGACGGGTGGCGCGTACACCGATCCGCTGGACACGTAGACGTAGTGCGGCACCGCGCCTTCCAGCGCCGACGCCGCGTCACGTACCGCCCGGGGCGCGCCGTCCCAGGTGTCCACCACCAGATCCCACTCGCCGCCGGTGAGCGCCGCCAGGCCGTCCGGCGCGGTCCGGTCACCCCGCAACCGGTGTACGCCGTCCGGCACGTGACCGTGCACACCCCGGTTGAACACGGTGACCTGCCAGTCGCGGCGTACCGCCTCGGCCACCACCGCACCACCGACAAAGCCCGTACCGCCAAGCATCAGGAGTCGCATGACTCCCAGCGTGCCGCCGCCGGCCGGGTATGGCTGCCCTGTTTCACGGTCAGCGGATCTGCCAACGGCAGAACCCGGCGTCCCGTCATGGGGGCGCCACCGCACTCCCCCACCCGAACCTGCCCCGTCCCGACCTGTCCCGCGCCGTCCGGGAGCCCTGCCGCCCCCTCGCCCCTCGCCCCTCACCGCCGATCTTGGAGTTGTGGCGCCCCGGATGCCCGATAAGACCAGTTCACGAGGTGCCACAACTCCAAGATCGACGAGTTCGCCCCAGAGTTCACGGCCCCTTTTCGCCACCCCTCGATCAACAGCCACCCCAAGACAACCCGGGCCACCCCGGGCCACCCCGGGCCACCCCGGGCCGCCGCGACCGCCCTGACCGCCTGACCGCCTGACCGCCTGACCGCCTGACCGCCTGACCGCCCGCGATCTTGCACTTTGGTGCCCCGCAAACCGCGCGAATGGGACGCGCGGAGGCTCGAACTGCAAGATCGCCGGGACCCCGACGCGCCTTCTCCCGCCCTCCCCGGGCGACGCAGCCCGGCCGGCACGTCGACCCGCCCCGGCCTGGTCGATCATGAACTTGGCGGCGTTTGGTGTCCGGTTTGTCGCCGCCAAGTTCATGATCGACCGCCAGGGTGGGATGCCCTCGCTCGCCTCGGACCGAGCCGGCCGTAGATCTTGGTGCAAAACGGCCCCTGTGGGGGCAATTTGGTACCAAGATCTGCGGCTGCTCTCTGGATGCGGAGGGAGGCCGCCTGGCGAGGGGTCCGAGATGCTGCTGAGGCTGGGCCGGAGTGCGGGCAACTTGTCGGCGTGGTGTCCGGTCCGGTGTGTGGGTGGGGGTGTCCGGTTCGGGGGTGGTGGGCGGCACTCTGAGGGTGGAATGGCTGGCGGGTGGGTGGCGTTGTAACCGGGTGAGCGACCGAGTACCGGCCGAGCCCTTCAAGGGGCCGTGCTGGCTGCGGGAACAGTCTCGGGCTGTCGGTCGTTGAGTTCGATCCTGGCGACGTGAGCCGCGGGGAATGATCCCGGCGGGCTGGTCGTTGAACACGGTTCCGACGACGTGAACCCCCGCGCCCCCCTGGTGGCGTGCACCGCCTCGGGAATGGTGGCGGGTGGCGGGTCGTTGGACATGCTTCCGGCACCGCGACGAGGCAACCCCCTTGCCGCGCGAGCAGCCGAATCCCCCTTGAAGACTTTCTTGAGTGCCTGACGGTGCTCGCATCCGCGCCGACCCCCGTCGGTGTGGGCGTCGATCCCCCGAATGGAGCCCCCTCATGAACACGATTCTGCGTAAGAGCATTCTGGGTGTTGCTGGTCTGGCCTTCACCGGTGGCGTGTTCGCCGGTCCGGTGGCCGCTCACGCGGCGGACACCACCCACGCGGTCAAGCCGGTGAGTGTGAGCGTGCAGGGTGACAAGCTGATCCCGCACGGCGTGCAGGGCGCCCAGTCCCGTATCGATCTGAACGACGAGCAGATCAAGAATGTGAAGGCGATCATCGCGGCGACGAAGAAGGCCGGCATGGACGAGCGCGCCGCGGTGGTGTCGATCGCGACGGCGTTGCAGGAGTCGAAGCTGGAGAACCTCGGCCACCTCGGTGACCGTAACGACCACGACTCGCAGGGCCTGTTCCAGCAGCGCCCCTCCTCCGGCTGGGGCACGGTCGAGCAGATCACCGACCCCGAATACTCGACAACGGCGTTCCTGAAGGGTCTGAAGCAGGTCGACGGCTGGCAGGACATGCCCCTGACCAAGGCCGCCCAGACCGTCCAGGTGTCCGCCTACCCCGACCACTACGCCCAGTGGGAGCAGCAGGCCGCCGACCTCGTGGCCGAGCACTGGAACAAGTAAGACCAACAAGCAAGACACAGCGAGAAGGCCGGCACCCCGAACCAACGGGGTGCCGGCCTTTTCGCGTACCCGATCGGTCAGGCCGGGGGCAGGACGAACGTCCACGTGGTGGTGGTCGTGCTGGCCGCGGCGCCCGTTGCGGTGAGTCCCCCGTAGCTGCCGGTCGGCACGCTGCTCGCCGAGTCGGCGAGCAGTCCGGTCACCCGGCCGCCGCCGGTCTGCGAGGAGTTGCTGCGCACCGCCACGCCGGACGGCGGGGTGAGCGCGGTGGACGTGCTGTCGCCGTGCAGCCAGTACGACACGGCCCAGCTCTGCGCGGCGGTCACCGGCGCGTACGGGGTGATCCGGGTGGCGGTGCTCGCCGGGTCGGTGGCCCTGGCGAAGGCTGGCGCGGTCGGGGCGGCACCCCGGTACGCGGCCAGCACCAGGTTGCCCTTCGCCTGACCGTCCAGGGTTACCCGGACCGCCGTGCCGGCGTCGCCCGCGCCCGCTGTCTTCCACCAGGCGGTGGTGGTGGCGAAGCCACCGTCGAGGCGGTCGAGCCTGGTCCAGCCGGTCACCCCGGTCGGCTCGCCGGTGCCGGTGTGCGTGTTCTGGCTGAGCAGGAGCAGCAACGTGTCGCCTGCCTGCACGCCCGCCGGGACGGTGACCGTGTGGCTGGTCCAGTTGGCGTTCGCGGTGGCCTGGCCGACGAACGAGATCCGCTCCGGTACGGGCGCCACAGTCACGGCGACGGTTGCGGTGCCGGTGGCGCCCCGGTCGTCGGTGACGGTGAGCGTGACCGGGTAGGTGCCGGCGGCCGCGTACGTGTGGGACGTGGTCGGTACGGAGGCGGTGCCGGTGGTGTCCCCGTCGCCGAAGGCCCAGCCGTGGTCCTGGATCGCGCCGTCGGCGTCGCTGGACGCCGCACCGGAGAACGTGCACACCAGTCCGGAGCAGGTCGGCGTCAGCGCTGCCACCGGCGCCTGGTTGGCCGGGCCGCCCGATCCCTTCAGGATCTTCACGTAGTCGATGTCGCCGGCGAAGTAGTCGCAGGTGACCTTCGTACCGTCGCACTGGCTCTTCCCGCCGGCGGACAGCGGCCAGGTGTTGGCGATGGTGCCGGTCGGCCCGTTGAGGCGGCTGGTCCGCACACCGTCGACGTACATCTCCACGTACGCGGACGTGCGGTTGCACGTGACCGTGTGCCACTGGCCGTCGGAGATCGGCACGTCCGTGTAGCCGGTACGGGAGGCGCCGTCCGCGCCCCGGAACAGGCACTTCGGCTTGCCGTTGGGCGCCTCGAACTTCCAGTAGCCGCCGGCCGTGTTGCCCTGTCCCTTCTGGAGGATGTTGCCGAAGGAGTACGTGGTCCGGTAGCGGATGGTCACCGAGAAGTCCCCGGCGTCCGGGTTGAAGTCGGTGCTGTGCGGCACCAGGTCGACGTGGCCCGGGACGTACTCCTGGTCGGTGGGCAGGTGGGTGGCGAAGCGGTGGCCGGTCGCCCCGGCGTAGAGCGCGCCGGTGACCACCTCGCCGCCGATCGTGCCGTGGCGGCCGTTGCCGCTGTAGTCGGTCAGCACCGTCGACGACGCGGGCTCGTCCATGCTGAAGAACGCCACCGTCCGCGTCGCGGTGGCCTGCGCGGGCGCGGCCGAGACCGTCACCCCGGCCGCCGCGACGACAGTCGCCACCCCTAACCGGGCGGCCGTCCGCCGCCACCGTCCCCGCTCGATCGTTGCCATGTGACCGCCTCCCTGCGCATCGGGCATCACAGTGACACGCGCGGTGGCAGCGGCTGAATAATCCGCACGGTGGAGCCGGGTGACCGATGTGGCCGGTACGAACCGTCCGGTGGGATACGTCCGCCGATCGACCGGCGGCGCCGGCGGGCGGTGAGGGTGACTCTCGGTGGGCGATACTGGGTTTGAACCAGTGACCTCTTCCGTGTCAAGGAAGCGCGCTCCCACTGCGCCAATCGCCCGGGCAATCGCGAGCGGACGACGGGATTCGAACCCGCGACCCTCACCTTGGCAAGGTGATGCGCTACCAGCTGCGCTACGTCCGCGTGCCGCCGGTTCGCGCCGGCGACGGGGTGAACTCTACCCGATGCCAAGATCGCCGTGCGGCAGGCCCCCGCCGCGTCGGGTGGCCGTGTGGTTGCGCTGCTCGCCGCCGGGGTACTGAGGCCGGTGACAGCACAACCATCCCCCCGAAGGAGGCTGTCGTGGGTATCGGTACGAGCATTTTCCTGATCGCGGTCGGCGCGATCCTCACGTTCGCGCTCAACGCCAGCGTCGGCGGGGTCGACCTCGACGTCGTCGGCTGGATCCTGATGGCGGCCGGCGTCCTCGGCCTGATCATGACCACGCTGGTGTGGGGCCGCCGTCGCCAGGTGGTCACGACCACCGCCGAGCAGCCGGTGGAGTACCGCCGGGTCGAGGAGCGCCGGGACGTCGCCCCGCCGATGTGACAGCGACCGGGGCCGACGGAGCTGATCGGTCCCGGAACGGGCCGGCCGGATCACCCGATCCGGCCGGCCCGCTCTGCTACGGGCGCTCCCCGTCCGTGGCGGCGCGCAGCCCGTACCAGCCGATCGCGGCGACGAGCGCCACCTGGAGCAGGTAGCTCACGACGACCACCGCGCGACCCGCGTCCTGCGGGACCAGCACGAACGCCACGACGTAGACGAGCGCGGCGACGACCAGCGGGCGCGGCATGGTCCGGCCGATCAGGATCCCGACGAGCGCCAGGACCATGCCGAGGACGATCGCCACCTGGCTGCCGAGGATTGCCGGGAGCAGCCCGTCCAGTTGGTCGTTGAACACGTCGAACAACGCGCGCCCCTCCTGCTCCGGCAGGACGGCCGGGTCGGCGGCGTAGGCGAACGGCAGCACCTCGGCGGTGATCGCCAGCGCGAACACCACGCCACCGAGGCCGGCCAGGAAGGCCCCCACCAGGTTCAGCACGCCCGCGCGGCCCCGGGCGAGACCGACGATGAACACCGCCGCGGCGATCCAGGAGACGGCGTACGCGGGCCCGCCCAGGTAGAGGTTCATCGGCCAGTACGCGGACCCCAGCTCGCGTACGTCGTCGTAGTGGATCGCGCCGTCGAACGGCGGCTCCCACAACATGAACAGGGTACGGCCGGCCAGGGCCACCAGGAGCAGGGCAAAAAGCGCGACGAGCGCGGCGCGGCGCAGCTTCGGTACGGGCACTGTGAGAGCCTCCGTCGATCGGGTGTCGCCCCACCGTGCCGAGGCACCACCGGCGCGGGCATCGGCCTCAACACCTATCTTCGGAAACGCCCTGCTCAGCGCCGCTGTCGTGCGTGCTCCAGCCAGATCCGCGCCGCCCGTACCCGCCGGTTCGTGTCGCCGCCCGGGGTCAGGTCGAGCTTGACGAAGATCGCGCGCAGGTGGGCGTCGACGGTGCGCTCGGAGACCACGAGCTGCGCCGCGATCCCCGCGTTGCTGGCGCCTTCGGCGAGCGCGGCGAGCACCTCACGTTCGCGCGCCGTCAGCCCGCCGATCGATGCCGGAACCGCACCGGCCGGCACCGGGACGCGTACTCCCGCGCCGGTCGGCGCCGGGGCCCGCACCGCCGCACCGGAGGCGTCCGGCGCGGTCTCCGCTGCCGCCGCGCCCGGGCCCGTCGTCTCGACGACATCCGAAACCGCCGCATCGGGCGTTCCGGCGTGCGGTGGCGCGTCGCCTGCCGCCGTACCCTCCGCGCCGCCTCGCGGCGTCACTGGCGTCACCGGCGCCACCGCCGGCACTTCCGGCGCGGCGGTGAGGAGCGCCGCCAGCCGGCCGGTGCCGGCCCACGCCCCGCCACCCACCACGACAGTCAGCGCCGACACGACCAGGGCGACCGAGGTCGGGCCCAGGGACGAGCCCGGAGCGGCGACGAGCGTGCCGGCGCCGACGACCAGGAGAGCCGCGGCGGCCAGGCCGGTGGCGCGCACCACAGTGCCGGCCCGGCGAGGCCCGGTGGCGCCCCGGGCGGCGGTGACCGCGCAGGCCACGGCGAACACGGCAGCGCCGGACAGGGCCACCAGGAAGGCCACCGAGCCCAGCGACGGCTCGACGTCACCGGGAGCGCGGGCGATCGCGAGGAGCAGGCAGAAGACGACAGTCAACGGCGCCGCCGTGGCGGCCGCGGCGGCCACGCCGAGCCGCGCCCGCACGGTGTGGTGCGAGCCGAGGGCGGCCCGCCAGAGCGTCACCGGCAGCAGGAGCAGCGCCGCCACGCCCAGCACGGTGACGGCGGCGCCGACCGGGGCGAGGGCGGTACGCCAGGACTCCCCCGCGATCGTCGGCAGTCCGTCGAACGGCTCGGTCGCCGTCGTCAGCAGCGCGTTGACGAGCGTGGCCGCGCCGAGGACGAGACCCACGTACCGGTGCGCCTTCGGGGTGACGGTGCCGGTGCGGACGGCGGCCGAGGCGGTCAGTTGCAGGAGCGCGAGCGGCGGGATCCACGCCGAGTTCCACGCCGCGACGGCCGGACCGGCCCACCGGTGCCCGGCCGCGACGGTGGCCACCGCCAGGACGGCGAGTCCCAGGTACGCCAGCAGCGACGCGGCGAGCCCGGTCGCCAGCCGCCCGGCGGCGCGGTGGCCCGACCGGGCGAGCCGGGACGCGGCGACTGCCGCGGCCACTGCCGCCACGGCCAGGGCGAGGGCGCCGGCCGGCTCGGTCGCAAAGCCGCCGTGACCGGCTGCCCCCAGGGCGGCGAGCGCAACGACGCACGCCCCCGCCGTGGCCCCCGTGACGACGGGCAGGCCGAGCAGCGCGGGCACCGGGCGGACGGAGGCGGTCACCGGCACATTCAACCCGCTGCCCCGCCCCGCGGTCGATGCCGCGCCGTCCGGGTCAGCTCCGCATCAGCTCGTTCAGCGCGTCGAAGTCGAGCCCGCCGGCGAGCGCGCCGTACGTCCCGGCGCCGAGCACCTCCGCCGCCGCCCGCTGGGCCACCGCGTACGCGGCCTCGGCCACCGCCGGTCCGATGCTCACCCGGGCCACGCCGAGCCGGGCCAGCTCGCCGATCGGTGGCGCGCCCGGCCCGGCCAGCACGTTCAGCGGTGCGGGGATCGCCGCCGCCAGCGCGGCCACCGTCTCCGGTTCCACGGTTCCGGGTACGAAGATCCCGTCCGCGCCGGCAGCCAGGTACGCCTCGGCGCGCGCGACCGTCTCGGGTACGCCACCGGCGCCGCGCAGATACGTGTCCACCCGCGCGTTGACGTACAGCGGGATGCCGGCGCGGTCGGCGGCGGCCCGGACCGCGGCGAGCCGGCCGACCTGCTCGTCGACCGGGCGCAGCGGGCCTCCGCCGTCGTGCCGGGAGTCCTCCACGTTGACGCCGACGGCCCCGGCCGCGAGCACCGCCGCGATCGTCTCGGCGACCTCTGCGGGGCTGTCGCCGTACCCGGATTCGATGTCGGCGGTGACCGGTACGCGGACCGCGTCGGCCACCCGGCGGATCACGTCGACGGCGGTGTCCCGGGCGAGCGCGTCGCCGTCCGGGGCGCCACGGCTCCACGCGACCCCGGCGCTCGTGGTCGCGACCGCCCGTGCGCCGGCCGCGGCGACGATCCGGGCGCTCAGCGCGTCCCAGGCGTTGACCAGGATCAGTGGTTCACCGGGCAGGTGCAGGGCGCGGAACTGCCGGGCTCGGGTCTGCTGATCGTCCACCGGGCCAGTCTGGGCGGGGCGCTGCGGCGGCGGCAATGGCCAGCGGCACGGCACTGGACTGATCGACGACGACGAGAAAGGCCGTGTCGAATGATCGACACGGCCTTTCCGCTGGTGGGCGATACTGGGTTTGAACCAGTGACCTCTTCCGTGTCAAGGAAGCGCGCTCCCACTGCGCCAATCGCCCTCGTCTACTGCGAGGTGGAGACGGGATTTGAACCCGTGTACACGGCTTTGCAGGCCGTTGCCTCGCCTCTCGGCCACTCCACCGAGGTTGCCCCCGAACTGCGTGGCGGCATCTCCGAGCGGACGACGGGATTCGAACCCGCGACCCTCACCTTGGCAAGGTGATGCGCTACCAGCTGCGCTACGTCCGCACGCCCCCGGTGTTATCCGGTGACGGATGAGAACTTTAGCCGAGCCCGGGAACGGTTGCCAAATCGGGTCCCCTTCCGGCGCGTCCGGATGCCGTCGGCGCTGCACCTCGCAGGCTTCCTAGGAGCCTGGGTGGCTGGCCTCCGGGGCTGGCAGGCAGGGCCGCGACCTGCGGAATCCGCTCGGCGGCCGGAGTGTCCGGCATCCGACTGTCCTGCCGCCGACCGGCCGCTTCGGTAACTCCCTGTGGTCATACGGATGGGTTACCGTAACGCCGTGACGAGACGAGCCGCCGAGATCCGCCTGGACGCGCTGCTGCGTACGGCCTGCGAGGTGATCGCGGAAAGAGGGCTCGCCAACACGCGCACCGCGGACGTGGCCGAGGCCGCCGGGGTCAGCCAGGCGCTCGTCTTCTACCACTTCGCGACGAAGGACCGCCTCCTCGCGCAGGCCTTCGCGTACGCGGTCGAGCAGGATCTGGCCCGCCTCGACGCGGTGCTGCGCTCCTCCGCCCCGCCGCTGGCGAAGCTGCGCCGGATGCTGCGCCTCTACGCGCCGACCGGCCGGGCCACCTCCTGGTCGATGTGGATCGACGGCTGGGCGGAGTCGCTGCGTACGCCGGAGCTGGAGAAGCTCTCCCGCCGTCTCGACCTGCGGTGGCGGCAGGACCTGGCCGCGGTGATCACCGCCGGGGTCGCCGAGGGCACGTTCGACTGCCCCGACCCGGCCGGCGCGGCCTGGCGGATCAGCGCGGTGATGGACGGGCTGGCGGTCCAGCTCGCGGTGCACGAGCGGGTCATCACCCGCCGGCAGATCGCCGAGTGGATCCGTCTGGTGGCCGCCAGGGAGCTGGGCCTGGAGCCCAGCCAGCTCGACTGACCACCCCACCCGCGGCGGGTCAGTGCCAGCGAGGGCGGGGGCGTTCGAACGGGGGCGGGAGGTCGGGGTCAGTCTGCGGGGCGGGGCGCAGCAGGCGGCGCATCCGCAGCAGCAGACCGGCGCCCAGGAACAGCAGCAGACCGCCGAGCAGGAACGCGGCCTGAACCAGGCCGAACCCGCCGCTGTCCGCCACCGGCCGCCCGGCCACGCCACCGGGCGCGGGAGGCTCCACCACCGCGGCGTCGGTCGGCTCGTCAGTGGGCTTCTCGTCGGGCGCCTCGGAAGACGGCTCGTCGCTCGGTGTGGGCTCCGCGCTGCTCGGCGAGGGAGTCGGCGAAGCCGCCTCCTCCCCCACCACCTCACGGGAGGCGGTCCGCCGGGCCAGCAGCCGCAACTGCGGGTCGTACGCCTCGGCGGCGAAGCTCACCCGCCCGCGCCCGACGTCCTCGGCGAACGCGACCCGGTAGCGGGCCGTCACGGTACGGCCGGGACACAGCACACCCGGGTCGAGCTGCCGGTCGGTGAGCCGGGCGGTGTCTCCCTCGGTGCGGATCTCCAGCGGGAACGAGCCGCTGTCCTCCACCCGGTCCACCTTGAGCTGGTCCAGCCGCAGGCCCTGCACCCGCACCAGCATCGACCAGCGCACCTTGACACAGCCGCCCCCGTCGGAGCGGGACACCACGGCGGACAGCGTCTCCACCCGGTCCCCGGCGGTGAACTCGTCCGGCAGGCCGCTCAGCTCGGTGGAGAAGGCCGCCGCCGCCCGTGCCGGCACGGCTCCGCCGTATCCGGTCCCGGCCACGAAGGTCAGCACCAGTCCGATCCGCAGCGCGTGCCGCCAGCCGCTCACCACGCCTCCTCACCCTCGGTCGTGTCCACAGGCAACGCTAGGAGCGGGCCGGGCACGCCGGTAGACGGGCGTGTTCGCATCCAACGCCACAACACGGGGCCTGTTTCACCGAGCGTGGTGAACCGGTCACGACCGCACCGCGACACGCCCGGGATGCGGGTGGGAAACCGGGGTGGGACACAATTCTCCGGTGTCCGAGCTGTCCGCCGCGTTCGTCCGGCTGCACGCCCGTCTCGCCCCGGTGGCGTTCGTCCCCGAGGTGCTGCTGCACCAGGCCGACGAGCCGATCGGCCTGTGGGAGCTGACCGAGGGCGAGTTCCGCAGCGCCCAGCCGCCGCCGTTCTGGGCGTTCGCCTGGGCCGGCGGGCAGGGCCTGGCCCGCTACGTCACCGACCACCCCGAGGTGGTCGCCGGCCGCCGCGTGCTCGACCTGGCCTCCGGCTCCGGTCTGGTCGCCATCGCCGCCGCCCGCGCCGGGGCCGCCGCCGTCCGGGCGGTCGAGGTGGACGAGCGGGCCGTGGCCGCCGTCGCGCTCAACGCCGAGGCCAACGGGGTACGCGTCGACGCCGAACTCGGCGACATCCTCGACTCCGGTGCCGGCGACGCCGAGGTGGTGCTGGCCGGGGACGTCTTCTACAGCGAGGCGATGGCCCGCCGGATGCTGCGGTTCCTGCTCCGGGCCGCCCGCGCGGGCGCCCGGGTGCTGGTGGGCGACCCGGGCCGGGCGTTCCTGCCCCGCGAACGCTTCCACGAGCTGGCCGCGTACGACGTGCCGGTGTCCGAGGCGCTGGAGAGCGTACGGGTGAAGCACACCACCGTCTGGGAGCTGGACCCGAACCCGCCCGGCGCCCGCCGCTAGCGTTACCGCGTGCTGTTCCGGGGCTGGGGGGAGTCCGTCGACGGACAGTGGCCCGACGCGGCCACGGTGGTCGACCACGTCGGCGTGCCGCACCTGGTGGTGACCCGGCACGCGCTCGTCCGCAGGGTGCTCACCGATCCGGTGACGTTCCGGCCGGACAACGCGCTCGACGCGGTCACCCCGATCCCGGTGGCCGCGCTGCGGGTGCTCGCCGGGCACCGGTTCCGGCTGCCGCCGACGCTGGCGAACAACGGCGGCGCCGGCCACCCGGAGATCCGGGGCATCGTCGCCGACGCGCTGCACCCGCACCGCGTGGACGCCCAGCGCCGGTGGCTGACCGGGCTGGTCCGGGAGCGGGTGGCCGGGCTGGCGGCGGAGCTGGACGCGGGCCGCCCGGTCGACCTGTACGCCGGGCTCGCCGCCGACCTGCCGCTGCTGGTGCTGGCCCGGCTGGTCGAGCTGCCGGATGCCCCGGTCGGCGCGGTGAAGGACTTCGCCCGCGCCGCGCTGGAGCTGTTCTGGGCGCCGCTGGACGCCGACCGGCAGCTCACGCTGGCCGCCGAGGTGGGCCGGTTCCACACCGTGCTGCGGGAGTTCGCCGCCACCGGGGGCGGGCTCGCCGCGCGGCTGCGCGAGGCCGCGCACTCCCCCGACGTGGTGGTCGGGGCGCTGTTCTTCCTGCTGGTCGCCGGTCAGGAGACCACCTCGCAGTTCCTCACCCTGCTGCTGCACCGGCTGTCCGGCGAACCGGCGGTACGGGCCGGGCTGCGCGCCGGGGAGATCGACGTGGACGACGTGGTCGAGGAGGGGCTGCGGCTGGAGCCGCCGATCGTCACCTGGCGGCGGGTGGCAGCCGTCGACACCACGCTCGGCGAGATCCCCGTACCGGCGGGCACCAGCGTGGTCGCGTGGCTGGCCCGCGCCGGGCGCGACCCGGCAGTGGTCGGCGCGCCGGGCGAGTTCCGCCCCGGCCAACCCGGGTCGCGGCGGCACCTGGCGTTCGGCGCCGGGCCGCACCGCTGCGTCGGCGCGCAGCTGGCCCGGATGGAGGCCGCCGTGGTGGTCGCCGAGGCCACCGCGCTGCTCGACGGCGTGACTGTGGTGCGTCCACCGTGGTGCCCGGACAACCTCACCTTCCGGATGCCGGACGCGTTCGTGGTCCGTCGCACCTGACGAAAGTCAGTGTGGGCCGCTGCCGTTCGACGGCGGTGCCGCACCCCCGCCGGCCCATAGCGTCGCCGCATGATCACACTTCGTGCGTTGACGAAACGGTTCGGCGACGTGACAGCCGTCGACGACCTGACCGTCGAGATCCGCCCCGGGCAGGTCACCGGGTTCCTCGGCCCGAACGGCGCGGGCAAGTCCACCACCATGCGGATGGTGCTCGGCCTGGACCGGCCCACCGCCGGGCAGGCACTGGTCAACGGGCGGGACTACCGCACGCTGCGGCACCCGCTGCACGAGGTCGGCGCGCTGCTCGACGCCACCGGCGTGCACCCGGCCCGCTCCGGCGTGGCGCACCTGCGGGCGATGGCGCGCAGCAACGGCGTACCGGCCCGGCGGGTGACCGAGGTGCTCGACCTGGTCGGCCTGGACGCCCGCGCGGCCGGCAAGCCGGGCCGGGCGCTGTCGCTGGGCATGGGCCAGCGGCTCGGCATCGCCGGCGCGCTGCTCGGCGACCCGCCGGTGCTGCTGCTCGACGAGCCGGTCAACGGGCTCGACCCGGACGGCGTGCGGTGGATCCGGGGCTTCACCCGCCGCCTCGCCGACGAGGGACGCACCGTCCTCGTCTCCAGCCACCTGATGAGCGAGATGCAGCAGACCGCCGACCGGGTGGTGGTGCTGGGGCGCGGCCGGCTGGTGGCCGACGCGCCGCTGGCCGAGCTGATCGCCGCCCGGCCCGCCGCGTCGGTCCGGGTACGCGGGCCCGAGCCGGCCGCGCTCGCCGCGCTCGGCGACCGGCTCGCCGCCGAGGGCGCGACTGTCACCACCGACGAGGGCGGGATGTCCGTCGCCGGCAGCACCGCCGGCCGCGTCGGCGACCTGGCGCACGAGATGGGGGTACGCCTGCACGAGCTGACCCCCGTCGCCCCCTCCCTGGAGGAGGCGTTCCTGGAGCTGACCGCCGACAGCGTGGAGTACGCCGCCGGCCCGACCCGAGGTGGCACCCGATGACCGCACCGTCCACGCTCGACCCGGCCCGGCGGACCGCCCGGCCCGCCCCCACCGGACGTCCGCTCGCCGGGGCGGTGGCCGCCGAGTGGACGAAACTCTGGTCGGTCCGCTCCACCTGGTGGACGCTGCTCGCGGCGGTGCTGACCATGGCGGCCACCAGCGCCCAGCTCGCCATCTACGCGCAGAACGCCAACACCGACGACGACCCGGCCAACAACCCGGGTGTGGTGGACGTCGGCGAGATCGTGGCCGGGTCGCTGGAGCTGACCCAGTACGTGGTGCTGGCGCTCGGCCTGTTCGCGATCACCAGCGAGTTCACCACCGGCACGATCCGCACCACGCTGCGGTGCACCCCGTCACGGGGGCGGGTGCTGGCGGCCAAGGCGATCGTGGTGGGCGCGGTGACGTTCGGCCTCGGGCTGCTGCTCGGCACTGTCGGCGCGGTGACGGCCCGGCCGGTGCTGGGCGAGTGGGGCCGCGCCCCGCTGGGCGGCACGGTGGCCGACGTGGTCGCCGCCGCGGCGTACCTGGCGCTCGTCGGTGTGCTGGCGCTCGGCCTGGCGGCGGCGCTGCGCGGCGCGGTACTGACGCTGACCGTGCTGTTCGCACTGCTGATGATCGTGCCGCTGTCGTTGCAGGAGCCGGACATCACGGTGCTGACCCGGATCGCCGACGCGTTCCCCGGCGTGGCCGGCAACCACTTCCTGGCCGGGGACACCGAGCCGTACCCGGCGGCGGCAGGGCTGCTGGTGCTCGCCGCCTGGACCGCCGCCGCGCTGGCGCTGGGCCGGTGGGCGCTGGCACGACGCGACGCCTGAGCGGGCGGGGCTGGTCAGCCGGCGGGCGGGACCAGCCCCGCCTCGTACGCGAGGATCGCCGCCTGCACCCGGTTGCGCACGTCCAGCCGGGTGAAGATGCTGGTCAGATAGCTCTTCACGGTGCCCTCGACCAGGTGCAGCCGGCGGGCGATCTCGGCGTTCGACAGTCCCGCCCCGACCAGCGCCAGCACGTCGCGCTCCCGGTCGGTCAGCCCGGCCAGCCGGTCCCGCGCGTACGGGCCGCGGGCCATCCGGCCGCCGCTCAGCTCGATCACCCGGCGGGCCACCCGCGGCGACAGGTACGCCCCGCCGTCGGCCGCCGCCCGCACCCCGGCCAGCAGTTCGCGCGGGTCACCGGACTTGAGCAGGAACCCGGCGGCGCCGTGACCGAGCGCGCGGGCGATCAGGTCGTCGTCGCCGAACGTGGTGAGCATGACCGCCGCCGTCTCCGGCACCAGCCGGCGGATCTGCGCGGCGGCGCTGAGCCCGTCGCAGCGGGGCATCCGGATGTCCAGCAGCGCCACCCGGGGCCGGTGCGCGCGGACCAGTTCCACCGCCGCGAGGCCGTCGCCCGCCTCACCGACCACCTCGATGCCGGGGTCGGCGGCAAGGATCGCCCGGACCCCGGCCCGGACCAGCGCCTCGTCGTCGGCGAGCACCACCCGCAGCGGGCGGTCGAGGTCGTCGCTCATGGTGCGATCTGCTCCTTGCTGACCAGCCGGCCGTCGGCGAAGCAGAGCCGCCAGGTCGCCTGGGCGAACGGGAAGTTGCCGTCGGTGTAGAACTCGCAGCCCGGCACCGCGCCGGTCGCGGGCGGGTCGGCCTGCCGCCGGGGCAGCCCGAGCGCGTCACGCGGCTCACCCGGCCGCAGCCGTTCGTAGCCGGCCCGGTCGAGCACCGCGCCGGCCGTGGCGAGCGGGTAGTAGACGAGCGCCAGCACCAGTGCGAGCCCGGCGGGCGCGCCGATCGCGACGAGCAGGCTGCGCCGCACCCGCCGCCGGGCCTCCCGCAGCCGCCGGGCCGCGTCCCCCGGTTCACCCCGCCGGGGTACGCCGGCACCGGCGAACGGGCCGGCGTCCGCGACGTCGTCACCGTCACCGGGTCCGTCGGCCCGGCCGGTGACCGGCACCCCGGCGTCGGCGCGCCCGGGCGGGACACGCGCCCCGTCGAGCGGGCCGGTGGCGGGCGGCCCGTCCAGCGGAACGCGTGCGGTGACCGCCCAGCCACCGTCGCGGGGACCGGCGTCCAGGGTGCCGCCGGCGAGGCGTACCCGCTCGCGCAGCGCCAGCAACCCGGAGCCGTGCGACGGCGGCCCGGGCAGCGGACCGGCCGGCGGCGGAGCGTTCACCACCGCGACAGTCACCGCGCCGGCATCGCGTGCCACAGCGACGGTGACGGGGGCGCCGGGGGCGTAGCGGGCGGCGTTGGTGAGCGCCTCCCGGACCACCCGGTGCACGGCGTGCGCGGGCAGCGGCGGCAGGTCCGCCCCGTCGGCGCGCAGGTCGACCGTCATCCCGGCGTCGCGCGCGCCGTCGACCACGTCGACGACCGTCTCCCCTGGCGGCCGCAACGTGCGTTCCTCGCGCAGCACGCCGATCACGTCGTGCAGCCGTTCGGTGGCGGCGGCGACGCTGGCCCGCAGCTCACCGGCCGCCGCCCGGTGCGCCGGGGACAGGTCCGGCGCCAGTTCCAGCGCGCCCGCCCGCAGCGCGATGAGGCTCAGGTCGTGGCCGAGCGAGTCGTGCATGTCCTGGGCGATGCGGGCCCGCTCGCGCAGGCGTACCCGCTCGACCTCGGCCCGGCGCTCGGCCTGCGCGTGCCGCAGCCCGGCGTCGGCGAGCGCGCGGTGCTGCCGCCGCAGCCGGCCCAGCAGCCAGGGGAACACCCCGGCGAACAGCAGCACCGACGCGAGCAGGAACCAGGTGGACGGCTCGGTGCCGAGCAGCCCCAGGTTGAGCACCGAGCCGGTGACCGCGATGGTGGCGAAGACGGCGGCGGCCGGTGCGGCCCGGTCGCTGCGCCGCCCGGCCAGGTAGCCGAAGACCGGGATGGCGAACACCACGTTGCCGTCGACGAGCGAGCCGGCCACCACCGCGAGCACCGCGACCAGCGGCCACCGGCGGCCGATCCACACCGCCGTGCCGAGCAGCGCCAGCGCGGCGGCCAGCGGCGGCAGCTCGCCGATCTGCGGCGGGGTGAGCCGGCCGTACGCGACAGGCGCCGCGAGCACGGCCCAGAGCAGCAGGTCACCGGCCCGGCGCTGTCGTTCGCGGGGTTCCACGGCGGTCACGCTACCCACGCCCGGCCGGGCCGGGCACCGACGAAAGTCAGGTCTCCTCGGCCCAGGCCCGCCAGTCGTCCAGCACGCCGTACAGGGCGGGGGTGAGCCAGCCGGACGCGGACCGGCGGAACACGCCCGGGTCCATCCCGCCCGCGCCGGCCGGCACCGCGCCGAGCAGGTTCGGCACCAGCTCGGACAGGTTGAGCCAGTGCACCAGCTCCGGTTCGGCCGGCCAGGCGCCGATCACCACGCCGGCCGGGACGGCCCGCCGTTCCAGCGCCTCCAGCGTCAGCGCGGTGTGGTTGAGCGTGCCGAGCCCGGCCCGCGCCACCACCACCGCGGGCGCGCCGAGCGAGACCGCCAGGTCGGCCACCGTCCACGGCTCCCCGGACGGGCGCAACCCCATCGGTACGAGCAGCCCGCCCGCGCCCTCGACGAGCACCAGGTCGTGCTTGTCCGCCTCCTCGCGGACGGCGTCGACCGCGTTGTACAGCTCCAGCGGCGGCAGCTCCGCCACCCGGGCCGCGGCCAGCGGGGCCAGCGGATCGGGGTAGCTCGCCAGCGTCCGGCCGGTCAGCGGGGCGGCCAGCCGGGTCACCGAGTCGACGTCGCCGGGCTCGCCTGTCGCCGTACCCGTCTGGCCGGGCTTGACCACGGCGACCCGCAGGCCGGCCGCCTGCGCGGCGGCGGCGACGGCGGCGGTCACCACCGTCTTGCCGACCTCGGTGTCCGTGCCGGTCACCAGCACCGGCCCGGTCCAGGCGTCGCCGAAGCTCATGGCGCACACTCCACGATGACGTCCAGGGCCCGGTCGAAGTCGGCCCGGTCCACCCCGGCGCTGACGGTGAGCCGCAGCCGGGAGCGGCTGTCCGGCGTGGACGGGGGACGGAAGCAGCCGACCGCGACGCCCCGGTCCCGGCAGGCGGCGGCCCAGGCGGTCGCCTCCTGCGGGCCGGGCGCGGTCACCGAGATCACGGCGCCGTCCGGGGCGGACACGGACAGCCCGGCCCCGCCGAGCCGGCGCACCGCCGCCGCGACCCGGTCGGCCAGCTCGGCGCGCAGCGCGTCACCGGTGCGGGCCAGGCGCACCGCGGCGCGGACCCCGGCCACCACGGCGGGCGGCGGCGCGGTGTCGAAGATGAACGTGCGGCCGGTCTCCACCAGGTGGCGGACGAACTCGGCCGGCCCGGCGACCACGCCGCCGGCCCCGCCGAGCGCCTTGGACAGCGTCGCGGTGACCACCACGTCGGGCGCGCCGGCCAGCCCGGCGGCGGCCACCCCGCCGGCGCCGGCCGGGCCGGTGACGCCGAGCGCGTGCGCGTCGTCGACGAGCAGCAGCGCGCCGTGCCGGCGGGCCACCGCGTGCAGCTCCGCGAGCGGGGCCAGGTCGCCGTCGACGGAGAAGACCGACTCGGTCACCACCACCGCCGGGCGGCCCGGCGCGGCGGCCAGCGCCGCGGCCACCGCTGCGACGTCGGCGTGCGGCGTCACGAGCGTTTCGGCGCCGGAGATCCGGCAGCCGTCGATCAGCGAGGCGTGGTTGTGGGCGTCGGAGACGAGCAGCGTACGCGGCTGCGTCAGCCCCCGGACGGCGGCGAGGTTGGCCAGGTAGCCGGAGGAGAACACCAGCGCACGGTCGACGCCGAGCCAGCCGGCCAGGTCGTCCTCCAGCGCGTGGTGGGCGTCGGTGGACCCGCGCACCAGACGCGACCCGGTGGCGCCCAGCCCGTACGCGGACAGGGCCGTCGCGGCGGCGGCCGTGACCTCCGGGTGGGTGGCCAGGCCGAGGTAGTCGTTGCCGGCCAGGTCGACCACGGCGTCGTCGGCGGCCCGGGGGCGCAGCGTGCGGGTCAGCCCCGCCCGGGCCCGCAGCTCGGCGCGGCGGTCCAGGGCCGCCAGCCAGTCCGCCACCGTGCCGTCCCCTCCCGCCGACTCCCCGCCCCGCCGGGCGCTTCCGCGGGGCGAAGTTACCACCCGCGCGGAGGGCCCCGGCGTGGCGCGGTCCCGGCTCGCCGGAGGGCCGGCGGCGGCGGTTTCCCGGGCTCACGGTGGCCTGTTAGGTTACGAGCCATGCCAGAGATCCTCGACCAGGCCCGGGAGCGGGTGCTGGGCAACGGCGTCGGCCTCGACGAGGCCGGCGTCCTCGCGGTGCTGAACCTTCCCGACGAGCACCTGCCCGCCGCGCTCCAGCTCGCCCACGAGGTCCGGATGCGCTGGTGCGGCCCGGAGGTCGAGGTCGAGGGCATCATCTCGCTGAAGACCGGCGGCTGCCCGGAGGACTGCCACTTCTGCTCGCAGTCCGGCCTGTTCACCTCCCCGGTGCGTTCGGTCTGGCTGGACATCCCGGCGCTGGTCGAGGCCGCGAAGCAGACGGCCGCGACCGGGGCGACCGAGTTCTGCATCGTGGCCGCCGTGCGCGGCCCGGACGCCCGGCTGATGAAGCAGATGCGCGAGGGCGTCGCCGCCATCCGCGCCGAGGTCGACATCCAGGTCGCCGCCTCGCTCGGCATGCTCACCCAGGAGCAGGTCGACGAGCTGGTCGAGATGGGCGTGCACCGCTACAACCACAACCTGGAGACCTGCCGCTCCTACTTCCCGAACGTGGTCACCACGCACTCGTGGGAGGAGCGCTGGGAGACGCTGCGGATGGTCCGCGAGTCCGGCATGGAGGTCTGCTGCGGCGGCATCCTCGGGCTCGGCGAGACGGTCGAGCAGCGCGCCGAGTTCGCCGCCCAGCTCGCCGAGCTGGACCCGCACGAGGTGCCGCTGAACTTCCTCAACCCGCGCCCCGGCACGCCGCTCGGCGACCGCCCGGTGGTGGAGGGCAAGGACGCGCTGCGCGCCATCGCCGCGTTCCGGCTGGCCATGCCGCGCACCATCCTGCGGTACGCGGGCGGCCGCGAACTCACCCTCGGTGACCTGGGCACCCGCGACGGTCTGCTCGGCGGCATCAACGCGGTGATCGTCGGCAACTACCTGACCACGCTGGGCCGGCCGGCGACGGCCGACCTGAAGCTGCTGGAAGATCTGAAGATGCCGGTGAAGGCGCTCTCGGCGACCCTGTGAGGCAGCGGTGACCGAATCCTCCCCCGCCACGGCGGCCCTCCCCGCCGCGCTCTGGTGCGACAGGTGCGGCGAGTCGGTGGCGGCCGGGCCGCACCCGGCGTGTGAGGCGGCCCGGGCGTGGGAGCCGCCGCGCTGGTGCGCGTCCTGCCGGCGGCGGATGAAGGTGCAGGTCGTACCGGCGGGCTGGTCGGCGGTCTGCGTCGAGCACGGCGAGCGGCGGGGCTGAGGCGTGCTGCGGGGGCGGGCGGTGACGCTGCGGCCGGTGACCGACGCCGACGTGCCCGCCCTGGCCGCGATCCGGGCCACCCCCGAGGTGCGCCGCTGGTGGCGCGGCGGCGACGACCTGGCCGCGTCGGTGCGGGCCGACCTCGCCGACGACGCGCTGACGACCTACGCGGTCGAGCACGACGGCCGGCTGGTCGGCGCGATCCAGTGGTACGCCGAGACCGACCCGGACTACCGCCACGCCAGCCTGGACGTGTTCCTCGACCCGGCGGTACGCGGCTCGGGGCTGGGCGGCGACGCGATCCGCACGCTGGTCCGGCACCTGATCGACGAGTACGGCCACCACCGGTTCACCATCGACCCGGCGGCGGCGAACACGGCGGCGATCCGCGCGTACGCGAAGGTGGGGTTCCGCCCGGTGGGCATCATGCGCCGCTACGAGCGCGGCGCGGACGGGCGCTGGCACGACGCGCTGTTGATGGACCTGCTCGCCGAGGACCTGGCCGGCTGAGTCAGCCTTCCCAGAGCAGGTGCCCGTCGGGCAGGCGGCGGGCGCCCTCGGCGGGCCGGTGCGGGCTGAGCCGCCCGTCCGGCATGAGGTGCGACACCGGTACGCCGCGGCCGAGCACGGCGACGTCGGCGATCAGCCGCCGGTGGCAGCGCCACCAGACGCTCTCGCTGCACATCACCGCGGTTCTCCGCCGCGCGGCGTCGGCCAGCACCTCGTCCAGTGCGGCGTCGAAGTCGGGCGTGCGGGTGTACGCGGCGTACGCCCGGAAGGCCGCGACCGTCCACCAGGTGTCCGGTTCCGGCTCGCCGGCGCGGACGTGCCGGCGGCCGCCGAGGCGCGGCTCCCAGCGGTAGTCGATGCCCCGTTCGGGCAGCCAGCGTTCGAGGGCCTCACGGCGGACGTCGGGGTTGGTCCGGCTGGCCGGGTAGCGGCGCACGTCCACGACCAGGGCGACCTCCGCGCCGGCCAGCAGGTCCCCGAGCTGGTCGCGGTGGGCGGCCCCGTGGCCGACGGTCAGCAGCATGCGCTCCACCGATCCAGCTTGCCCCGGGTCACCGCCGTCCGCCCGCCGGCCGGTCCGGCCCACCGGAACGGGCGTGCCCGGCACCGCACGGGTGCCGGGCACGCTCTCCTCGAACGGTGTGACGGTCAGCGCTGGAGGGTCAGCACACCCGGCCGCCACGGCAGCAGGTTGTAGTCGCCTCCCGCACTGGGGTTCTTGCCCTGGTACAGGAACTGCAGGTTGCAGGCGTCGACGGTCTTGGTCTGGTCGGGGTTGGTGCGGACCAGGTCACCGTGGCTGATGTCGTTGGTCCACGTCGCGCCGCTGTTGGCCTTGCCGGCGAACGGGTTGCTCTCGGTGGCGGCCTGCGGGGTCCACGAGCCGTTCAGGCTGCTGGACGTGAACGACCGGAAGTAGCGGCCCTGGCTCCCGATCGCCTCGACGATCATGAGGTACTGGTTCTGGCCCGCCACCTTGTAGACCTCGACGCCCTCGAACAGGTTGTTCGTCGAGTCGGTCATGATCGTCGTGTAGCTCGAACCGAAGCTGCCCGGGAAGTTCCCGAGCGGCATGCTCGACCGGTAGATCTTGCCGTTGTCCCCGGCGAAGAACAGGTACATGTTCTGGTCGTCGCCGATGAGCGTCTGGTCGATCACGCCGTACGGGGCGTCGGGCAGGGTGGCGGTGGACAGCGTCTGCGCCGAGGACCAGCCGTTGGCGTTCGTCGGGTCGCTCGACGTCTTGTAGCTGAACGAGGTCGGTCCCCACTGGTACGCCAGCACCCAGATGTTCTTCGGCGCGAAGTACAGCAGGGTGGGCGCCACGGTGCCCTGGCTCATTCCGTTCTGGCCGGCCGAGGCCATGTCGGACCAGTTCGTGAACGTGCTGAAGTTCATCGAGCTGTACTGGCCGCTGCTGTTGACGTACGACCCGTAGACCAGGTGCTTGCCGTTGTAGACCACGTTGGTGAAGTCCTTGAGCGAGACCCAGCCGTTCTGCGGGTTGGCCAGCGCGCCGGTCGACGACCACCGGTAGGTCGAGGGGAGCGAGCAGCCGCCCGGCGGGGGCGTCGTGGTCGGCGGCGGCGTGGTCGGGGGCGGCGTGGTCGGGGGCGGCGTGGTCGGGGGCGGCGTGGTCGGGGGCGGCGTGGTCGGGGGCGTGGTGCCACCGAAGTCGGTCCGCCACTGCTGGTTGGTCTGTCCGTGGCAGTCGTACAGCTGGACCTGCTGGCCGTTGCCGGTGCCCCAGACGTCCAGGCAGCGGCCGGACTGCACGCCGCTGATGGTGCCGTTGGAGTTGATGTTCCACTGCTGGTTCGACTGGCCGTTGCAGTCCCAGATGATGATTCCGGTGCCGTTGGCGGTGGCCGCGCCGTTCGCGTCCAGGCACTTGCTGCCGTAGACCATCAGCTGCTTGTTCGAGGTGTACGTCCACTGCTGGTTGGACTGGCCGTTGCAGTCGTAGAGCTGGACGCGGGTGCCGTTGGTCTGGGTGGCGTTCGGCACGTCGATGCACCGGCCCGACTGCACGCCGACGATCCGGCCGGCGCCGCCGCTCGGCGGCGGTCCCGTGGTCGGGGTCGTGGTCGGCCCCGAGGTCGGGGCGGCGGCGTTGAGCGCGTTGAGGACCGAGTTGTACGCGGCCTTCTTGTTGCCGCCGCCGTCGAACAGCAGCGGGTTCTCGTTGGAGCGCCACGAGTCGCTGTCGCGGACGCCCCACACGGTGATGCCGATGCAGCGCGGCACGTTCAGGCACGCCTGGGTCAGACCCGCGTACTGGCTGGTCGAGGCGTTGGTGACGTCCGCCTCGGTCAGCGCCACGTCCACGCCGAGCGCCGCGAAGCTGGACAGCGTGGTCTGGAAGTTGCCCGGCAGCGAGCTGCCGCCGGTGAAGTGGGTCTGCAACCCGACGCAGTCGATCGGCACGCCACGGGACTTGAAGTCCCGGATCATGTTGTAGACGCCCTGCGTCTTGCCGTACGACCAGTTCTCGATGTTGTAGTCGTTGTAGCAGAGCTTCACCGACGGGTCGGCCGCCCGCGCGGTACGGAACGCCACCTCGATCCAGTCGTTGCCGGTGCCCTGAAGGTTCGACTGGCGGCGACTGCCGTCCTCGTTGAACGCCTCGTTCACCACGTCCCACGCGGCGAGCTTGCCCCGGTAGTGGCCCATCACGCCGTTGATGTGGTCGATCATCGCCTGACGCAGGTTGCTGCCGCTCAGGCTCTGCATCCAGCCCGGCTGCTGCGCGTGCCACGCCAGGGTGTGCCCGCGGACCTTCAAGCCGCGCTGGGTCGCCCAGTTGTAGATCTGGTCACCGGAGTTGAAGTTGAACTGGCCCCGCTGGGGCTGCGTCGCGTCCGGCTTCATCTCGTTCTCGGCGGTGATCATGTTGAACTCGCGCCCGGCGATGGTGCTGTACGTCGAGTCGCCGAGCCGGCCCGCCGCGATCGCCGTGCCGAAGTACCGGCCCGACTGCGCGGCGGCCGCGCCCAGCGTGCTCGCGGCGGCGTTCGCCGACGGCATCATCACCGCGACGGCAGCCACCGTCACGGCGCTGACCGCGCCGGCGAGCAGCGCTCGGACGGCGGGTGATCGCCGTCGCCGGCTCCCGCCACGATGAACGGATGGGCTCATGGCCATCTTGGCCTCCTTACTGGCCAACACCCAGGCCGCCGGGGCGAAGACGACTGGACGTCTCGGTTGGTTATCTAGCTCCGTCGATGCTTCCATCGCGCATCGACGGGGACAATGGTGTTTCGGAAACGTTTCGGAAAGGTTCTGGCCGCGCGGCCTCGACGGTCAGGAGACGGTGCAGGCGGAGCCGTTCAGGGTGAAGGCGGCGGGCCTCGGATTGGCGCCGGTGTGGGTGCCGTTGAAGCCGAAGCTCGTCGACGCCCCCGGCGCCAGCGCGCCGTTGTAGGACAGGCTCGACGCGGTCACCGCGGTGCCGGTCTGGGTCACGTTCGCCGACCAGGCCTGCCCGACCTTCTGCCCGCTGTTGCCGAACGTGAACGCGAGCGTCCAGCCGTTGATCGCCGTGGTGCCGGTGTTGGCGACAGTGACGTTCGCGGTGAACCCGGTGTCCCAGGTGTTCGCCGTCCACGTCACCGCGCAGGCGCCGCCCGTGGGCGGGGCCGTGGTGGTCACTGTGACGCCGGGCGAGGCCGGCGAGACGTTGCCGGCCGCGTCCACCGCCACCACAGTGAAGGTGTACGTGGTGGAGGCGGTCAGCCCCGTCACCGCCAGCGTGGTGCCGGTGGCGGTGCCGACCAGGACGTTCCCGCCCCGGTAGACGCGGTACCCGGTGACCCCGACGGCGTCGGTGGACGGGCCCCAGGTCAGCGTCAGGCCGGTCGGGCCGACCGCCGAGGCGGTGGGCGTACCGGGTGCGGTCGGCGGGGTGGTGTCCGGCGCCGGGCCGGCCGGCGTGGTGACGCTGACGGCAGCCGACGACGCCGAGCGGTTGCCGGCGCCGTCGAGCGCCCGCACGGTGAACTGGTACGTCCGCTCCGGCAGCAGCCCGGTCACCGCGAGCGTGTTGGTGGTGGCGGTCCGCAGCACCAGCGCGTCGCTGCCGGTCTGCGACTGGGTGATCTCGTAGCCGGCCAGGCCGCTGCCGCCGGTGTCGGTGGACGCGGCCCAGGTCAGCGTGAGCCCGCTCGACGTGACGGCGGACGCGACTGGCGTGCCGGGCACCGAGGGCGCCGTGGTGTCCGGCGTGGCCGGTCCGGGCTCCTCGCCCCAGACGCGTACGCCGGCGGAGTAGAGCGGCACCTTACGGTTCGGCCCGGCCGTGGCCTGGTACGACGGGTCGTTCGTCGGATCCCAGGTGCCGCCCTCCGGCACCCCGATCTTGAACTGGACCTCCATCCGGTGCTGCGACTGGCCGGCGGGCGCGATGGTGTAGCCGGTGCAGTCGACCTCGACGTACCAGATGTCGCCGGAGAACTGCTTCGCCGCCGACGGGGACGGGCAGCCCTGGGTGTAGCCGGGCGTGACTGTGACCGGGCCGGTGCCGTCGGGCCGGAAGAAGTACCGGAACTTACCGGTGGTCAGCGCCCGGGCCGGGAACGCCGACTTGTTGTAGACGATCGCCTTGAGCCCGGTGGCGCGCGGCTCGGCCTGCATCACGGTGGTCTCCACAGTCAGCTCGTCCAGGTCGGGCGTCTCGGCGACCGGGAAGCCGGCGAGCGGGCTGCCGCCGTACTCGTTCGTCAGCCGGGCCAGCGCGGAGGTGAACCCGGCGTTGTAGTCGGTGGCCACCTCGTTCATCACGTAGTCCGACCGGCTGTCGGTGTACGCGTCGTTGGCCGAGGACGGGCCGCCGACCAGCGCGCCGTAGAGCACGTGCCGGGTCTCGGTGGGCACGGTCTGGCTGTCCCACCAGGAGCCGTGCGCGGTGCGGTGGTGCGGGTTGCGCGGCGAGTTGGCGCCGAAGCCGATCTGGTAGCTGGAGTTGCGCGGGTTGTCGCCCAGCGCGTAGTTGATCTGCCGGACGGCGAAGTCGTGGTAGCGCGACTTGCGCGTGGTGTCGGTGGTCCTGTCGCTGTAGACCAGCGCGGCGAACGCGGTGTTGGAGGCGTACCGCAGCGCGCCCCAGGAGTCGAGCACGGCCATCCCGCCGGGCGAGTACGGCACCCGCTGCCCGTTGACGCCCACGGTCCAGTAGTCCAGCCACCGGTTGGCGTCGTCGACGTACTTCTGCTTGCCGGTCAGGTTCGCCAGCAGCACGTACGCGCCGAACTGCTTGTTGTCCCAGGCGATGGTCCACTTGTAGGAGCGGGTGGTGGACTGCGGCTCGGTGCCGAGCTTGTCGTACTCGCTCTCGGCCTTGGCCAGGTAGGTGGCGTCGCCGGTGGCCCGGTACAGCCAGATCGCGCCCCAGACCAGTTCGTCGGTGTAGCCGCTCCACGACTTGTAGAAGCTCGTCGCGTCGGTGATGCACTCGTGGTAGTTCTTCCGCACGGTGTCGGCGAACGTGTAGAGCTGCTTGGCGTGGCCGAGCAGCTTGTCCGCGTAGGCCGCGTCGGTGGGCCGGAAGACCATCGACGAGGCGGCCATCGCGGCCGCCGTCTCCCCCGCCAGGTCCGCGCCACCACAGCTCGCGTCGATCTTGTACGCGGGCCGCGCCATCGGCATCACCTCGGCCGGGCCCCACCACTTGTGGTCGTCGTCGCCCTTGCCGACCTGTCCGTAGAGGACGTTCGGGGCGGGGTGCGCCTTGACGAAGTAGTCGTTGACGAAACGCAGGTTGTTGAGCAGGTGGGTGAGCTGGCCGGAGGCGGCGTACCCGTCGCGGTACTCGACCGCGCCCCACGCCAGCATGGTGGCGCTGAACGCCATCGGGAAGCCGAACTTCACGTGGTCGCCGGCGTCGTACCAGCCGCCGGTGAGGTCGACGCCGACGTCGGCGCCGTCGGTGAGCGCCGAGTCGCCCCGCCAGGACACCCGGTTCCAGGAGGGCTTGCGGCCCGACTGCTGCGCCTCGTAGAAGAACAGCGACTTCTGCAACGCCTCGGCGTAGTTGAACGCGGGCGCGGCCTGCGCGGCGGAGGCGGACACGGGTGGCGGGGCGGCGACGGCAGTGGCCAGGCCGACGGCCAGCGCGGCACCGGCGGCGAACAGCCGGCGGAGCCGGGACCGGCCTCCCGGCGGCGGAATCGGACGGGGCATGGCGAGCTCCTGTGGCTGGCGCCGGGCGGCAGCCGGAGCGGGGACGGGTTCGCAGGGCTCCGGCTGCCGCGTGGCGGTGGTGGTGGGTGTCCGCGGGAGGTTCGGGAGCGCTCCCATGGACAACCGACAATGTAATGCGCCGTTCATCACAGGGGAAGACCACGCTGATCCGCAGCACCCGGGCGTACTCACGGGTAACCATCGGGAGCTGGATCACATCATCGAAACTCCTCAATATTGAGCGCGTTAAGTCCCAGCTCAGCGACATCGGCACGGTGGTGGACACGCCCGCGAGAGCGCCGGCGGCGGCCCGGCCGTCCTGGCATACGAACGTACGGTTGCCCGGCCGCTCGGCCCCGCGGGACAGTACGCCTCACCTGCGGTGCCATCGACGCCGCCGCTCCCCGGACGACACTGAGGAGATCGCGATGGCTCTACGACTCGCCGAGGGCACCTCCTGGTCCGACACGCTCGCCCGGGCGGTGACCGCCACGCCCGAGGCGTTCGGCACCGGCCCCGACGGCACCACCACCCTGCACAACCTCGTCCAGGGCGACTGGCGCGCGCTCGGCACGCCCACCGCCGTGCGTACCCCGGTGGACAACACCGTGCTCGTACACCTGGCCCGGCTCGACGCCGACACGGCCCGCGCCGCCGTCGCCCACGCCGCCGCCGCGCACCGGGAGTGGGCGCAGACCCCGCTGGCCGAGCGCGTCGCCCGGGTCACCGACGCGCTGGACGCGCTCACCGCGCACCGCGACCTGCTCGCCCTGCTGCTGGTCTGGGAGATCGGCAAGCCGTGGCGGCTGGCCTGCGCGGACGTGGACCGCGCGCTGGACGGCGTGCGCTGGTACGTGCAGGAGATCGAGCGGATGCTCGCCGACGGCCGGGAGCCGCTGCCCGGCCCGGTCAGCAACATCGCCTCCTGGAACTACCCGATGAGCGTGCTGGTGCACGCCGAGCTGGTGCAGTTGCTGGCCGGCAACGCGGTCATCGCCAAGACGCCGTCGCAGGGCGGGGCGGTCTGCCTCACCGTCGCGCATGCGCTGATGCGCCGCGCCGGACTGCCCGCCACGCTGCTGTCCGGCAGTGGCGAGGAACTGTCCGAGGTGCTCGTCCGCGCGCCGGAGATCGGCGCGGTGGCGTTCGTCGGCGGGCGCTCCAACGGCGGCAAGGTCGCCGCCGCGCTGCTCGACTGCGACAAGCGGCACTTCATCGAGCAGGAGGGCCTGAACGCCTGGGGCATCTGGAACTTCTCCCAGTGGGACTCGCTCGCCGCGCACCTGCGCAAGGGCTTCGAGTACGGCAAGCAGCGCTGCACCGCGTACCCCCGGTTCGTGGTCCAGCGCGACCTGGTCGACGAGTTCCTCGACATGTACCTGCCGGTCGTCCGCTCGATCCGGTTCGGCCACCCGCTCGCCGTCGGTGACGACTGGTCGGCCGGCGACCCGCTGCCCGAGCTGGACTTCGGGCCGCTGATCAGCGCCGCCAAGGCCGACGAGCTGCGACGCAAGGTCGACGAGGCGGTACGCGGCGGCGCCGTGCCGCTGCACCGCGGCAAGCTGGACGGCGCCCCGTTCCTGGACGGGCAGGACACCTCCGCGTACGTCGCCCCGGCCGTGCTGCTGGCCCCGCCCGGCCGGTCCCGCCTCATGCACGCCGAGCCGTTCGGCCCGGTGGACACCATCGTCGTGGTGGACACCACCGACGAGCTGCTGGCCCAGATGAACGCCTCCAACGGCGCGCTCGTCGCGTCGCTCGCCTGCGACGACGAGGAGCTGGCCGGCAAGCTGGCGGTGGACCTCCAGGCGTTCAAGGTGGGCATCAACAAGCCGCGCTCCCGGGGCGACCGGGACGAGCCGTTCGGCGGCCGGGGCGCGTCCTGGAAGGGCGCGTTCGTGGGCGGCGACCTGCTCGTGCAGGCGGTCACGGTGGGCGGTGACGGCCGGCTCTACGGCAACTTCCCCGACTACAGCAGCTACCCGGCCACCTGATCCGCACAGACGGGCGGGGCCCCCGCATCGGGAGCCCCGCCGTGTCACCGTCCTCCGTATCGGAGGTCGGCCCCTGTGGCGCGTGACCGCGCCGGTTCCGGCCGCCGGGCCGTACCCCTCGGGTGTGCCGCGCCGTTGCGGCGCACCTCCGGGGTCCGGCCGGTCGGCCGTCAGCTCAACTCGACCGCTGCGCGGGCACCGTCACCTCGGCCCGCGCGGCCGGCTCGGCCACCGGCCGTGGAGCCAGCGGCAGCGTCGCGGTCAGCACGCCGCCGTCGCGTTCCATCGCCACCGGCCGGTCCAGCCGGCGCAGCGTACGCAGCATCGGCGTGTTCTCGGACTGCACGTGCAGCAGCACGGCGGCGTACCCGGCCCGGTCGGCGTGCCCGACCAGGCGGCGCAGCAGCGCCGAACCGAGGCCCCGCCGCTGCCAGTCGTCGCGGACCAGCAGCGCCGCCTCGGCCTCGTCGCCCTCACCGAGCAGGTTCGCCATCGCCACGACCGGCTCCGCCGCCCCGCCGGAGCCCGCCGTGGCGAGCAGGGTCACGCCCCGGGCCGGCTCCAGCAGCCGGCGCAGCCGGGCCGGCGACGGGTCCGCCGCCCCGCTCAGGTAGCGCCGCTGCCGGCTGCGCGCCGAGCAGGCGGCGTGCAGATCGCGTACGCCGGGGACATCCTCGGCGGTCGCGGCCCGCACCGACACCTCGCCGCCGTCCGGCAGCACCAGCGTGATCCGGTCGGCGTCCCGCCGGGCCAGCGTCGCGGCCAGCTCGACCAGGGCCTGCGCGCGGGCGTACTCGGCCGGGGTGAAACTCGGCTCCCGGCGGTGCAGTTCGTGCGCGCCGCCGGCCGGGTCGGCGAGCACCATCGTGGTGCCGCCCACCCCGCCCGGCGCGGTGGCGGACGCCGGACGCCAGGTCACCGTGTCGGCGCCGAGCAGCGTACGCAGCACCTCGCCGGTCGCCTCCGGGTCGCGGACCAGCCGCCCGGCGAGCCCGAGCACCCGGGTCGGCTCGTCGGCCAGCCCACGAGCCCCGCTGCGCGCGACCCAGCAGTCCCGGCCCCGGCCCCGCTCCACGGCGGCCCGCAGCTCCGCCTCGGTCACCTGCTCGGGCGCGTCGACCAGGAAGTCGTCGACCGCGCCGGCCTCGGTGGTGTGCACCTGCACGCTGAGGATGTTGACCCCGCGCAACGCGAGGCTCGCCGTGAGCACCGACAGGTAGCCCGGCCGGTCGTCCACGGTGGCTCGGATCCGCCACAGCGCCATGGTTGTCTCCCTTCCTCGGCACCGACCATGCCGTCCGCCTGTTGCGGGCCCGTTGCCCCGGGGTGACGCGGGCCGTCCGGTCAGGTGACGGTGGTCACTGACGGCGCGCCGACCAGGTCCAGCCGATCGCCGAGGATCACCGCGCTGGCGCGGACGAGCTGGGCGAGCCGGTCGACCTCGGTGGAGTGGAACCCGGCGGCGGCGAGCGGCTCGCTGTGGTCGCGGGCGACCACGAGCACCAGCCCGGCCCGGCCGAACGGCGCCACCGCGTAGTGGTGCCCGTCCGGGCTGGTCATCGAGCGTGCCCGCAGCGGGGTCACCTCCGGCAGGCGCGGCGGCGACGGCGCCCGCCAGCTCGCGTGCCCGATCGCGGCGACACCCGCCTCGCCGCTGCGCGAGGCCCAGTCCAGCGGTACGACGGCGGCCACCGCCCAGTCCGCGGCGAGCAGCCCGGGCACCGCGTCGACGAGCGTGGCCACCCCGTCGACCGGGTTCGCCGCCACCTGGGCGAGCAGTTCGGCGTCCTGGCCGGTGGTGGTGGGCGCGCCGATCGCCCGCCACACGCCGTCCACCCGGACGCCGGGGATCGCGGCCAGCCCGGCGAGCATCCGCTCCACCCGCGCCGCACCCGGCCAGACCACAGTGAAGTCGTCCACCGCCCGGCCGCCGAGCCGTTCCAGCACCACCACCTGCACGATGTCCGCGCCGGAGACGCCGAGTGTCCGGGCCACCTGGCCGAGCGTGCCCGGACGGTCCGGCAGGGTCACCCGAACTCTCAGCAGCATGTCTGATCCCCTCCGCTCGGCGGGCCGGCCGAGCGGCCGGCAGGCTGGGGCCCAGCCTGCCGGTTGACCATTTCGCCCCTGTTGCAAGGGCATGTCCCGCCGGGAAAACCCGACCTTGACAACAAAGCTGAGCTGCCATCAACTAATCGGATGACCGATCCGGCCGCCGATGTCGCCGCGCCCTCGACCGGTCCGGCCCCGCGCGGGCTCGACCTCGACCGGCTCGCCACCCACCTGGCCGTCCACCGGCCGGACCTGAGCGGGCCGCTGTCGGCGCGGCTGATCGCCGGCGGCAAGTCCAACCTCACCTACCTGCTGGGCGCCGGTGACCGCGAGGTGGTGCTGCGCCGGCCGCCGCTCGGGCACGTGCTGGCCACCGCGCACGACATGGCCCGCGAGCACCGGGTGATCTCGGCGCTCGCCCCGACCGGCGTACCGGTGCCGGAGGCACTGCTGCTCTGCGCCGACGAGAGCGTCATCGGTGCGCCGTTCTACCTGATGGCGAAGGTCGACGGCGAGGTCTACCGGCGGCGGGAGCAGACCGACGCGCTCACCGCCGCGCAGCGGCGCGACCTCGCCATGGCGATGATGGACACGCTCGCCACGCTGCACCGGGTCGAGCCGGCCGAGGTGGGGCTGGCCGACTTCGGCCGCCCGGAGGGCTACCTGGCCCGGCAGGTACGCCGCTGGGGCGGCCAGCTCGACCGGTCCCGCAGCCGGCCGCTGCCGGGCATCGACGAGCTGCGCGACGCGCTGGCCGCCAGCGTGCCCGAGGGCGCGAACGCGGGCCGGATCGTGCACGGCGACTACCGGCTGGACAACCTGCTCGCCACCGTCGACCCGGTGGCGGTGCGGGCGGTGCTCGACTGGGAGATGGCCACGCTCGGCGACCCGCTGGCCGACCTCGGGCTGCTGCTGACGTACTGGGACGTGCTCGGCGACAGCGACCACGGCGAGGGCAACCCGGTGGCCGACGGCATCGGCCCGCGTGCCGGCTTCCCCACCGGCGCCGAGCTGATCGAGCGGTACGCCGGGCGCAGCGACGCCGACGTCGGCCCGCTGCACTGGCACGTGGCGCTCGGCTGTTTCAAGCTCGCGGTGATCTGCGAGGGCATCCACTACCGGCACACGCTCGGGCAGACGCTGGGCGAGGGTTTCGACCGGATCGGCAACATGGTGGCGCCGCTCGTGGCACACGGGCTGCGCGCGGCGAGGGAGAGCTAGATGGAGTTCGCGTACGACGACCGGACGGTCGAGCTGCGGCAGCGGCTGGAGGCGTTCCTCACCGAGTGCGTGTACCCGGCCGAGCCGGTGCACCACGAGCAGGTGCTCGCCGCCGGCGACCCGTGGGCCCGCCCGCCGGTCATGGAGGAGCTGAAGGCGCAGGCGCGGGAGCGCGGCCTGTGGAACCTGTTCCTGCCCGACGCCCGCTACGGCGCCGGCCTGACCAACCTCCAGTACGCGCCGCTGGCCGAGCTGACCGGCCGCAGCCCGCACCTGGCGCCGGAGGCGCTCAACTGCGCCGCGCCGGACACCGGCAACATGGAGCTGCTGGCCGAGTTCGGCTCCGAGGAGCAGCGGAAGCAGTGGCTCACGCCGCTGCTGGCCGGCGAGATCCGGTCCGCGTTCTGCATGACCGAGCCGGAGGTGGCGTCCTCCGACGCGACGAACATCGCCACCCGGATCGTCCGCGACGGCGACCACTACGTGATCAACGGCCGCAAGTGGTGGTCGTCCGGGGCGATGGACCCGCGCTGCGAGATCTTCATCGTGATGGGCAAGACCGACCCGGACGCCGACCGGCACCGCCAGCAGAGCATGATCCTGGTCCCCCGGGACACCCCCGGCGTGACGGTACGCCGCGGGATGCGGGTCTTCGGCTACAGCGACGCCCCGCACGGCGGGCACGCCGAGATCGACTTCACCGACGTACGAGTGCCGGTGGACAACCTCGTCGGCGAGGAGGGCACCGGATTCGCCATCGCCCAGGCCCGGCTCGGCCCCGGCCGGATCCACCACTGCATGCGCCTGGTCGGCATGGCCGAGCGGGCCCTGGAGCTGCTCTGCCGGCGCGTGCTCGACCGGGTCGCGTTCGGCCGCCCGCTCGCCGAGCAGGGCGTGGTACGCGAGTGGATCGCCGAGTCGCGGGTCCGGATCGAGCAGGCCCGCCTGCTGGTGCTCAAGACCGCGTGGCTGATGGACACCGTCGGCAACAAGGGCGCGCACACCGAGATCCAGGCCATCAAGATCGCTACCCCGCTGATGGCCGAATGGGTGATCGACAAGGCCATCCAGGCGTACGGCGGGGCCGGGGTCAGCCAGGACACCCCGCTGGCCGAGCTGTGGGCGCAGGCCCGCACGCTGCGCCTGGCCGACGGCCCGGACGAGGTCCACCGCGCCTCGCTGGCCCGCCGGGAGCTGCGCCGTCACTCCTGACCGGCGCCCCGCACGGGGTGGGTCAGGCGGAGGCCCGGTGGACGAGTTCGGTGTCCAGCAGCACGTGCGGCGAGGGGACCTCCTCGCCCCGGATGCGGGAGACCAGCAGCCGGGCCATCTGCCGGCCCATCTCCTCCACCGGCTGGAACACCGTGGTCAGCGGCGGCTCGGCCTGGCGCGCGATCGGGGCGTCGTCGAAGCCGATCACCGCCACGTCCTCGGGCACCCGGCGGCCGGCCTCGCGCAACGCGCGCAGCGCGCCGAACGCCATCAGGTCGGAAGCGACGAACACCGCGTCCAGCTCCGGGCAGACGTCGAGCAGCCGGCGCATGGCAGCGGTGCCGCTGCCCTCGCTGAAGTCCCCGTACGCGATCAGGCCCGGGTCGACGCGGACGCCGGACGCGCGCACGGCCTCCTGGTAGCCGGAGAGCCGGGCCAGGCCGGCGCCCATGTCCTGCGGGCCGGCGATGGTCGCCACCCGCCGGCGGCCCTGGCGGAACAGGTGCTCCACCGCCTGGCGCGCGCCGCCCACGTTGTCCATGTCGACGAACCAGGCCGGCTGCGCGTTCGGGTGCAGCATCCGGGCCGGCCGGCCGCCGAGCACAGTCGGCAGCCCGCGCTCCTCGAGCAGCGTGGGCAGCGGGTCGGCGTCGTGCAGGGAGAGCAGGAGTACGCCGTCCACGTGCTGGTTGGTCAGGTGGTGCTCGACCCGTTCCCGCTCGATCGGCGACTGCACCATGGCCAGCCAGAGCTGCATGGGCGTCTCCACCAGCCCGGAGCTGACACCCCGGACGATGGCCGCGAAGAACGGCTCGGTGAAGACCCGCTCCCCCGACTCGGAGACGACCAGGGCCACCGAGTCGGTCCGCTGGGTGACCAGCGCACGGGCGGCGCGGTTCGGCACGTACCCCAGCTCGGCGATGGCCTGCTGGACGGCGGCCCGGGCCTCCGGGCTGACCTGCGGCGAGCCGTTGACCACGCGGGAGACCGTGCCGCGCCCGACGCCGGCGCGGGCCGCGACCGCGTCGAGGGTCGGACGCCCGAGCGAGCGGGTGCGCTGCGTTGTCATCGTCTGTTGCTCCTCCGACGGTCGGGCGGACCCGGCACCGATTGAGGCGTCGGCGCCGGGCCGCCCGTTACTGGCTGGCCCAGCTTATTGTGCGGGCAGTCCGTTGCGTCGGATCACGTCGGCGTACCACCTGGCGCTGGACTTCGCGATCCGGGCCTGGCTGTCGTAGTCGACATAGACCATGCCGAACCGCTTCGTGTAGCCCCAGGCCCACTCGAAGTTGTCCATCAGCGACCAGGCGAAGTAGCCCTTGAGCGGCACGCCGGCCTCGATCGCGGCGTGCGCCGCGCGCAGGTGCGCGGCGAAGTAGGCCAGCCGGTCCGGGTCGTCCACCCGGCCGTCGACGAGTTCGTCGACGAACGCCGAGCCGTTCTCGGTGACGTAGAGCGGCAGGTCGGTGTACTCCCGGTGGACCCGCTCCAGCGTCTCCACCAGGCCCGGGGCGTCGATCTCCCAGTTCATGTCAGTCACCGGGACACCCCGGGTGACGAACCGGACGTCCTCGCTGCCCGGCCAGCAGGACTGCGCCCGCCAGTAGGGCTCCGGCTCCGCGCCCTCGACCGGCGCGGCGACCACGTGCCGGCTGTAGTAGTTGACCCCGACCATGTCCAGCGGCGTGGAGATGGTCGCCAGGTCACCGTCGCGCACGTGCCCCATGTCGGTGACCTGACGCAGGTCCGCGACGAGATCCGCCGGGTACGCGCCGCGCAGCACCGGGTCCAGGAAGAACCGGTTCGCCAGCGCGTCGATCCGGCGGGCCGCGTCGGCGTCCGCCGCCGATCCGCTCGCCGGGGTCACCGGGTACAGGTTGACGGTGATGCCGAGCTGCGCCTCCGGGCGGACCGCGCGGACCGCCTGCACGGCCAGGCCGTGCCCGAGCATCAGGTGGTGCCCGGCCCGGACCGCGTCCGCGCCGTCGGAGCGGCCCGGCGCGTGCACGCCGGAGCCGTAGCCGAGGAACGCCGAGCACCACGGCTCGTTCAGCGTGGTGAAGTACTTCACCCGGTCACCGAGCGCCTCCGCGACCAGGTGGGCGTACTCGGCGAAGCGGCCGGCGGTGTCGCGCGCCGGCCAGCCGCCCGCGTCCTCCAGCGGCTGCGGCAGGTCCCAGTGGTAGAGCGTCAGCCAGGGCTCGATGCCGTGGCCGAGCAGCTCGTCGATCAACCGGCGGTAGAAGTCCATGCCCTCCTGGTTGATCCCGCCGCTACCGCCCGGCTGCACCCGCGGCCAGCTCACCGAGAAGCGGTACGACCGCAGGCCCAGGTCGGCCATCAGCCGCACGTCGTCCGGCATCCGGTGGTAGTGGTCGCACGCCACGTCGCCGGTGTGCCCGGCCACCGTCCGGCCCTCCGTGTGGCTGAAGGTGTCCCAGATCGACGGGGCACGGCCGCCCTCCGTCGCCGCGCCCTCGATCTGGTACGCGGCGGTGGCCGCGCCCCAGAGGAAGTCGGGCGGGAAGGTGAGGGCCGGACCGGCGTCGAGGACGCCGACGGCGGGCGGGCTTGCTGGGTTGCTCACGACTTGACGGCGCCTTCCATGATGCCGCCGATGATCTGGCGGCCGAACAGAACGAACACGATGAACAGGGGCAGGGTCGCGATCAACGTACCGGCGAAGATCTGCGAGTTGTCGGCGAAGTAGGCGGTGTTGAGGCTGCGCAGCGAGATCTGGACGGTCGGGTTGGACGGGTCCGCCAGCACCACGAACGGCCAGAAGAACTGGTTCCACTGCTCCATGAAGGTCAGCAGGCCCAGCACCGCGGCGGCCGGACGCAGCGCGGGTGCCACCACGTGCCAGTACACCCGCCAGGTGGAGCAGCCGTCCACCCGGGCGGCCTCGATCAACTCGTTCGGTACCGCCTGCTCGGCGTACTGGCGCATCATGAAGATGCCGAAGCCGCCGATCAGGAACGGAACGGTCACCGACGGCATGGTGTTCAGCCAGTCGAGCTTGGCCATCAGGATGTACAGCGGCAGCACGCCCAGCTGGATCGGCACCATCATCGAGGTGAGGATGATCAGCAGCAGCGCGTTCTTGCCCCGGAAGCGGAGCTTGGCGAACGCGAAGCCGGCCAGCGAGCCGAAGAACACCGTCGCGACGGTGATCGTCCCGGAGACCAGGAACGAGTTCATCAGGCCCTTGACGATGTTGGCGTCGCTGTTGGCGAGCACCCGCTCGATGTTCTCGCCGAGCTTGCCGCCGGGCAGGAACGGCGGCGGCCACGAGTTGGCCGCGTCGTTCGTCCGGCTGGCGATCACGATCATCCAGTAGAACGGGAACAGGGACAGCAGCACGCCGAAGATCAGGCCGATCATGGTGAGCGGGCTGGCCTTCCAGAGCCGCTCGGCCTGGTGGGTGGTCTTCACCGGCGGGCTCTGCCGGGTGGGCGGGCGGACGGCGGTGGTCGTCATCTCGTCACCTCACTTGTCGGAGCTGATGCGGCGGGCGAGCAGGTAGTTGATCGCCGACATCAACGCGATGAGCACGAAGAGCACGAGCGCGACCGCTCCGGCGTAGCCCCACCGGAAGCGCTGGTTCATCACGTCGAGCAGGTACATCGTGATGGTCTGGAACTGACCCTCCGAACCACCGGAGAGGCCGCCCGAGCCGCTGGTGAACAGCAGGGGCTCGGTGAACAGCTGGAGGCCGCCGATGGTGGAGATGATCAGCGTGAAGATGATCGTGGGGCGCAGCTGCGGGACCGTGATGGACCAGAACTGGCGCCGCCGGGAGGCGCCGTCCAGCGCCGCGGCCTCGTACATGTCCTTGCTGATCGACTGCATGGCGGCCAGGTAGATCAGCGCGTTGTAGCCGACCCAGCGCCAGTCGACCATGGTGGAGATGGCGAACCAGGACGCGAAGCGGTTCGCCCGCCAGTCGATCGGGTCCAGGCCGACGCTGTCGAGCAGCCAGTTGACCAGGCCGAAGTCCTTGGCGTAGATCATCGAGAAGATCAGCGCGACCACGGCGGTCGAGGTGATGATCGGCATCGCGATGGCCATCCGGAAGAACGTCTGCGCGCGCAGCTTCCGGTTCAGCGCGTTGGCGAGCATCAGCGCCAGCAGCAGCTGGGGCACCGTGGAGAGCAGGAACATGCCGAACGTGTTGACCACCGCGTTCCAGAACTGCGGGTCCTGGGTGATCAGCTCGACGAAGTTGTCCATCCCGACGAAGGAGATCGTCGAGTTCAGCGGCGACCGGTCGGTCAGCGCGATCCAGACCGTGTACGCGATCGGGTACACGCCGAACACGGCGAAGATCACGAAGAACGGCAGGACGTACAGGTACGGCGAGTACTTCAGGTCCAGGCGCGTCAGCGAGGCGGCACGGCGGCGCGAGTGACGGGCGGCGCGCGGCGGGCCGGGATCGGGCGGCGCCGCGGCGTGCAGGTCGAGGCTCATGGGGAGTCCTTCTCCTCAGCCGGCGTCACCCGCCACACGGGCGACGCCGGACTCTGCGGGCACCGCGGGTGGCGCCGGCAGCCGGGCTGCCGACGCCACCCGCGGGCGGCTCAACCGGTCACTTACCGGCGGCCGCACCGTTCTTGAGGGCCGTCTGCCACTGCTCGCCGGCCGACTTGCCCTGCTCCACGGCGCGCAGGCTGTTCTCCACCGCGGTGCGGACCGCGTTGTTCTTCGGGCCGAGGTAGACCGGCTTCAGCTCGGTGGCGCCGGCGGCGAAGATCTTGCCGACCGGGGCCTTGCTGAAGTAGTCGTTGGTCGAGTCGGCCACGGCCGGGTCGGTGAGCGCCTGCGGGTTCGAGGGCAGGTTGCCGACCGCCTTGTACGCGCCGATCTGGCCCTTGGCGCTGGTCAGGAACTTGGCCAGCTCCGCGGCCTCCTTCTGGTGCTTGCTCGACTTCGGCACGCCGAGGAAGGAGCCGCCCCAGTTGCCACCGGCGCCCGGCGCCTTGGCGATGTCCCACTTGCCGGCCGCCGCGTCACCGGCCTGGCCCTTGATGACACCGGTCATCCAGGCGGGGCAGGCGATGGTGGCGAAGGTGCCGTTCTTGAAGCCGGCGTTCCACTCGTTGGAGAACGACTGGAGGTTGTTGGACAGCCCGGCGGCGATCATCTTGGTGGTGAGGTCGTACGCCGTCTTCACGTCCGGGTTCTGGTCGATGACCATCTTGTTGCTCTTGTCGTAGTACGTGTAGCCGGTGCCCTGGCCCGCGACCTGCATCAGCACCACGTTGTAGAAGTTGGTCGCCGAGTCGACGAACTTGTGCTTCTTGTCGGCGGCGGCGAACTTCTGGCCGGTGGCGATGAACTCGTCCCAGGTCGGCCAGAGCGCGCCGACCTGCTCGCGGTCGGTGGGCAGCCCGGCGGCCTTGAACAGGTCGCTGCGGTAGCACAGCGCCATCGAGCCGACGTCGGTGCCGAGGCCCAGCACCTTGCCGTCGGGGGTGGTGCCCTGCTCCCACTTCCACGGCAGGAAGTTGCCCTTGAGGTCGTTCGCGCCGTGGTCGGCGAGGTTCACGAACTTGTCGGCCTGCGCGTAGAACTGGACGATCGTGCCCTCTTCCAGGGCCACCACGTCGCCGGCGCCCGAGCCCGCGGTGATCTGCTGGGTGAGGCGGGTGTTGTAGTCACCGAGGCCGAGGCCCTTGCCCCGCTCCTGGATCTTGACGTTCGTGTGCTCCGCCTCGTACTGCTTGTACAGCTCTTCGTAGCCGAAGCCCTGGTCGCCGAAGACGTCGACGACCAGCGTGATCGGGCCGCCGCCGCTGCCGCTGTCGCCGCTGTCCGAGTCGTCGCCGCAGGCGGCGGTGGTGCCGAGCACGACGACGGACGCGAGCGCGATGGCCGCGAAGCGCCGACGACGGATTGGGACGCTCATCCGAGACCCCTCTTTCGGTGGTGAGGCGATATCTGCTGTGTGGTGGGGGGGTGCGTTTCGCGCGGGCCGGAGCGGGCAGGAGGGAGATCCGCACCACTCTCGGGAGCGCTCCCATGAGGTTGCCGGGAGGTGACAGGGGTGTCAATAGACCGTTGGGAGCGTTCCCATTTCGTTACCGCGTCGGCGCGCGGCCCCGGTCCGAGGGCCGCCGGCTCAGCGGTGCGGGCGTCACTCGGTCAGCGGCGCGGTGGTTGCTTTCGGCGCTGCGGTGGCCGGTTGCTCAGCAGCAGCGGCGCAGCAGGACGGTGGCGCGGTCCGGATCGAACACGGCCGGATCGAACGCCGGGCCGGCCCACTCCCGCATGGTCGGGTGCTCCGGATGCCCGGGGTCGGCGAGCGCGGCCAGCAGGACCGCGTACCCGGCCGGACCGCCCACGTCCTCCGGCGGGCAGGCCCGCTCCCCGTCCAGGCACAGCGGGTAGCGCTCGTCCGGGTCGGCGGCGCAGCAGTCCTCCACCACCAGGTCGTGCTCCCACCAGTCGCCGAAGTCGTAGGTGTAGCGGAACCGGTCGCCCTTGCCCACGAGCGCGTCCAGCCGGACGTCCAGCTCGTCGCGCAACGACAGCTCGCCGTCCGGGTCGGGCTCGCCGTACTGCCGGCCGTCGACGTCGAACGAGTGCAGGTGGCAGTCGCGCCAGCCCATCGCGTGCTGGATCACCCGGTGCAGCCGGTCCAGCGTGTAGCCGCCGGGCACCAGCACCCGCCGCCACACCGGTGGCCGGACGCCGGCCAGCGACACCATGAGCTGGAAGATCTGACGCGACACGACGTCCCATCCTTCCTGGGCATAGGCTGCCTGCATGATCTGCCGAGCCTGCCGGGAACGGCGGCACGACGACTGTCCTGGCCGGAAGTGGTGCGACTGCCAGCACCGTACCCCCGAACCCACCCCTCCGGTCACCGGTCCGGCCGGCGAATGACCGTCGGAACCCCGATCGAACGGATCTGGCCCGCACCCGTCACCGGTGCGCTGACCGATCCGCAGCTCACCGCGCTCTACGGCCGGGCGGACCGTCCGCACCTGCGGGTCAACTTCGTCGCCAGCGCCGACGGTGCGGTCACTCTGGACGGCTACTCCGCCGGGCTCTCCGGCGAGCCGGACAAGCGGGTCTTCGGGCTGCTGCGGATGCTCTGCGACGGTCTCGTGGTGGCCGCCGGCACGCTGCGGCACGAGGGTTACCGGGCGGTGCGGCTGAGCCCGGAACGCCGGGCCTGGCGCCGCGAGCAGGGGCTGGCCGAGTACCCGACGCTGGTGGTCGTCTCCGGTTCACTCGACCTCGACCCGGCGCAGGCCGCGTTCGCCGACGCCCCGGTCCGGCCGGTCGTGCTCACCCACGCCGACGCCGTACCGCCGCCCGGGCTGACCGACGTCGCCGACGTGGTCCGCTGCGGCACCGACCGGGTCGACCTCGCCGCGGGCCTGGCCGAGCTGCGCCGGCGCGGACTCGACCAGTTGCTCTGCGAGGGCGGCCCGCACCTGTTCGGCGCGCTCACCGCCGCCGACCTGGTCGACGAGCTGTGCCTGACCGTGGTGCCGCTGCTCGCCGGCGCCGGCCCGGGCCGGATCACCGCCGGGGACGCCGGCGTCCCGCGTCACCTGCCGCTGCGCCACGTGCTGGTCGCCGCCGACGGCGTGCTGATGCTGCGCTACGCCCGCGACCCCGCCGAGACACCGCCCGCCGGCGCCGCCCCCGCCGCCTGACCCGCCCGCGGCTCGCGGCACCAGAGATCTTGGTAGCAAACGGCCCCTATAGGGGCGCTTTCCTACCAAGATCTCCGCGCCGTCCTGACAAGCGGCGGGCGAAAGGAGATGGCGAACGTGGAGGAAACGCACGCATCGTGATCGGACGGATCCGGGTGGCTACCGTTCGGCGCACGGGTGACGTGGCGTCCGCCGCGTCGCGTGGCAACCTGTCGCATCCCTCGGGCAGGATGCACGACGTGCACCGCCAACGGTACGACCAGCCGACCGGAGACCGCCGATGACCGACGACCAGCTCGACGGGCCCGGCGAGGGTGTCGGCCGGGTGCTCGGCACCGCCGACGCCACCCCGCTCACCTTCTGGACCGCGGTCGCGCCGGGCAGCTACCTGCAACTCGACGACGTGGTGGTGACCCGCCGCGACCTGCCCGACCGCGAGCCGGTGACGATCGCCGGGGTGGTGACCCAGGTGCGCGCCCGGCACGAGGGGGCGCAGTTCGACTCCGACGTCTTCGCCATCGCCGACGGCACGCTGCCGGCGCAGGTGCAGGAGGCGGCCGAGGTGACCACCACGCGGGTCGACCCGGAGTTCTACGTGCCGCCCACGCCGGGTGCCGTGGTGCACCGGGCCGAGGGTGACGCGCGGGCGCGGGCGCTGCACTTCGACCGGATGGAGCGGCGGATCCCGATGGGGATGGGCCGTGACGGCGTGCCGGTCTACCTCAACGCCGACTTCCTCGACGGCACCCGGGGCGCGCACGTGTCGATCTCCGGCATCTCCGGTGTCGCCACGAAGACGAGCTTCGCCACGTTCCTGCTCTACTCGGTGTTCCGCTCCGGGGTGCTGGGCGGCGACGCGGTGAACGCCAAGGCGCTGATCTTCAACGTCAAGGGTGAGGACCTGCTCTTCCTCGACCACCCGAACAGCCGGCTCGACGATCCGACCCGGGCGGCGTACGCGAAGCTGGGCCTGGACGCGGGCGCGTTCCCGGACGTGCGGGTGTACGCCCCGCCGCGGGTCGGCGACTCCTCCGGCACGCCCGATGTGAGCAGCCGGCTCACCGGCGTGGACAGCTTCTACTGGACGTTGTCCGAGTTCTGCGCCGACCGGCTCCTGCCGTACGTGTTCGCCGACGCCGACGACGAGCGCCAGCAGTACACGATGGTGGTCCACTCGGTCGCCGCCCACCTGGCCCGCTACGCGCAGCCCGCCGACGGCGGTGTCAGCATCGACGGGGTGCGGCTCGGTTCGTACGCCGATCTGGTCGACCACGTGGTCGAGCAGTTGAACGACGACGAGACGCGCAGCGAGTGGGCCGGCAGCGCGGTCGGGCTGGGCACCGTGAACGCGTTCGCCCGACGGCTGATCGGCAGCAAGAAGGATCTGGGCCGGCTGATCCGGGGCGACCTGGCGACCCGCCGCCCGCACTCGATCAACACGGCGGAGAGCGCCCAGGTGACTGTGGTCGACCTGCACAACCTGCCGGACCGCGCGCAGCGGTTCGTGGTCGGCGTGACGCTCAAGAGCGAGTTCGAGCGCAAGGAGAAGGCCGGCACGGCCAAGCCGCTGCTGTTCGTCGTGCTCGACGAGCTGAACAAGTACGCGCCGCGGGAGGGCTCGTCGCCGATCAAGGAGGTGCTGCTCGACATCGCCGAGCGGGGCCGCTCGCTGGGCGTGATCCTGGTCGGCGCGCAGCAGACCGCCAGCGAGGTGGAGCGGCGGATCGTCACCAACTCGGCGATCCGGGTGGTGGGCCGGCTCGACCCGGCCGAGGCGTCCCGCCCGGAGTACGGTTTCCTGCCGCCCGCCCAGCGGCAGCGGGCGCTGCTGGCCAAGCCGGGCACGATGTTCGTCAACCAGCCGGACATCCCGGTGCCGCTCTGCCTGGAGTTCCCGTTCCCGGCGTGGGCCACCCGGGTCTCGGAGGCGGGCCGCGCGCCCTCGGAGACGCTACGGTCGATCACCCAGGCCGCCGATCCGTTCGCGGTGGTCGGCTCCGGCTCCTCCGACGACGACATCCCGTTCTAGGCGGCACCCAGATGAAGATCCTGCACACCTCCGACTGGCACGTCGGCAAGGTCCTCAAGGGGCAGTCCCGGGCCGAGGAGCACAAGCAGGTCCTCGCCCAGGTCATCGACATCGCCCAGCGTGAGCGACCGGACCTGGTGATCGTCGCCGGTGACCTGTACGACACCGCGGCTCCGACCCCGGAGGCGACCCGGCTGGTCACCCGGGCGCTCACCGCGTTGCGGCGGACCGGGGCCGACGTGGTGGCGATCGGCGGCAACCACGACAACGGCGCGGCGCTGGACGCGCTGCGCCCGTGGGCCGAGGCGGCCGGGATCACGCTGCGCGGCAGTGTCCGGGAGAACCCGGACGAGCACGTCGTCGACGGGGTCACCGCCGGCGGGGAGCGCTGGCGGGTCGCCGCGCTGCCGTTCCTGTCCCAGCGGTACGCGGTGCGCGCGGTGGAGATGTACACGCTCACGCCGGCCGAGGCCAACCAGACGTACGCCGACCACCTGGGCCGGGTGCTGGAGCGGCTCGCCGAGGGGTTCACCGAGCCGGACCGGGTGCACCTGGTGACCGCGCACCTCACAGTGGTCGGGGCGAGCACCGGCGGCGGCGAGCGGGACGCGCACACGGTGCTCGGATACGCCGTACCGGCCACGGTCTTCCCGGGCAACGCGCACTACGTGGCGCTGGGTCACCTGCACCGCTCGCAGCGGGTCATCGGCCCGTGCCCGATCCGCTACAGCGGCAGTCCGCTCGCCGTCGACTTCGGCGAGCAGGAGAACGTCTGCTCCGTGACGATCGTGGAGGTCACCGCCACCACGGCCGCCCGCGTCCGCGAGGTGCCGGTGCCGGGCGCGGTGCCGCTGCGCACGGTACGCGGCACGCTCGCGCAGCTCGCCGAGATCGAGGCGCCGGAGGGCTGGCTGCGCGTCTACGTCCGGGAGCAGCCCCGGGCCGGGCTGCGCGAGGAGGTGCAGGAGCTGCTGCCCCGGGCGCTGGAGATCCGGATCGACCCGGAGCTGGTGCCCGCGCCGGGCAGCGGGACGCGTACCGCCCAGCGGGCCGGCCGGTCGCCGGGTGAGTTGTTCGGCGACTACCTGGACAGCCGCGGGCACGCCGACGAGGGTGTCCGGGAGCTCTTCGACGAGCTGCTCGAGGAGGTGGAGCACTGATGCGGCCGATGCGACTGGACATGGCCGGGTTCACGGTGTTCCGCGACGAGACCACTGTCGACTTCACCGACGCCGACTTCTTCGCGCTGGTCGGGCCGACCGGTTCGGGCAAGTCGACGGTGCTCGACGCGATCTGCTTCGCGCTCTACGGCACGGTGCCGCGCTGGGGCGGCACGCGGGGGCTGGCGAACGCGCTGGCGCCGTCGGCCACCGAGGCGCGGGTCCGGCTGGTCTTCGAGTCCGCCGGTGACCGCTACGTGGCGACCCGGGTGGTGCGCCGTGACGGGCGGGGCACTGTGAAGACGGCGAACGCCGGTCTCCAGCTCATGCCGCCGGGGTTCGACGTCACCAAGCTCGACACCGGGCTCAGCCCGGAGGATCTGGGCGAGGTGGTGGCGGGCACCCCGGCCGAGATGGAACAGGCGGTGCTGGACGCGGTGGGGCTGCCGTACGAGCAGTTCACCTCCTGCGTGGTGCTGCCGCAGGGGCAGTTCGCCGACTTCCTGCACGCCAAGCCGGCCACCCGCCAGCAGATCCTGGTGAACCTGCTCGGGCTGGGCGTCTACGAGGAGGTGCAGAAGAAGGCGGTCGAGCGGGCCGGGCAGGCCGAGGCGAAGCTGGAGACGGTCGACAAGATGCTCGGCGGGCTCGCCGACGTCAACGACGACAGCCTGACCGCCGCCCGGGAGCGGGTGGACGCGATGCGGGAACTGGCCGCGGCGGTCGCTGCCGCCGTACCCGAATGGGAGCGGGCCCGGGCGACGGCGGGTGAGCGGGCGGCGGCGCTGGCCGCCCTCGACGCCGAGCTGGGTGTGCTGGCCGGGGTGCGGCCGCCGGAGGGCACCGCCGAGCTGGCGCGGGCGGTGGCGCAGGCCCGGGTCGCCGCCGACGAGGCGGCGGGCGCGGTCGGGCTGGCCGAGGAGCGCGAGGAGAAGCTGCGCGGGGAGCTGGCCGCCGCCGGTGACGAGAGCGCGTTGCGGCTGCACCTGAAGGCGTACGCGGACCGGGACCGCCTGACCGCGGAGGCGGCGACGGTCCGCGCGGCGGTGGACGCGGCGCGGACCGAGCACGACGCGGCGGTGGAGGCGCTGGCGGCGGCGCGCGCGGACGCGCAGCGGGCCGAGGTGGAGCTGGAGTCGGCGTTCCGCGCGCACGAGGAGGCGAAGGCCGCCGACCAGGCGGTGGCGCTGCGGGCGCACCTGGTCGACGGCGCGCCGTGCCCGGTGTGCGAGCAGACTGTCACCTCCGTGCCGGCGGTGCCGAAGGGCTCGGCGGTGAGCCGGGCGATCGAGGCGGGCAAGGCGGCGCGGGCGGCGAGCGAGGCGGCCAAGCGGGTGGTGCAGGAACGCGACACCGCCGCGCGCGAGCTGGACCGGGTGCTGCTGCGCGCCCGGACCCAGCACGACCAGCTCGGCGCGCGCCTGGCCGAGCTGGACGAGCAGCTCGCGGACGCGCCCGCGCCGGAGCGGCTGCGCGAGTCGCTGGCCGAGCACGCGCGGCTGCGCACCGCGCTGGAGGAGGCGGCCGGCGCGGTGCGGGCCGGCCGGGAGGCGGCCCGGCGGGCGCGGGGCGCGCTCGACGCCGCGCAGGAGCGGCTGCGCCGGGCCTGGCGTGACTTCGACGCGGTACGCGACGGGCTGGCCCGGTTCGGCCCGCCGGCCGCCGACCGGGACGACGTGGCGGCGGCGTGGGCGGCGCTGGCCGGCTGGGCCGGCGAGCAGGCGCAGGCGCGGCGCGCGGAGCGGGACGGCCTGGCCGACTCGGTGGAGGCGGCGCAGCGGGCCGCGGCCGAGGTCGCCGACGGGATCGCGGCGTTGTTCACCGCCGCCGGTCTGGACGCACCGCAGGACGCGCCGCGCGACGTGGCGGTGGCGGTGGAGCGGGCCGAGGCGGAGTTGCGCCGGCTCGACGAGCGCCGCGAGCAGGCGGCCGAGCTGCGGGAGCAGCGGGCCGGGCACGAGCACGAGGCGCGGGTGGCGCGGGCGCTCGCCTCGCACCTGCGGGCCAACAACTTCGAGCGCTGGCTGCTCACCGAGGCGCTGGACCTGCTCGTCGACGGCGCGTCGGGGATCCTGCGGGAGCTGTCCGGCGGGCAGTACGACCTGATGCACGACAAGGGTGAGTTCTTCGTGGTCGACCACCACGACGCCGGGCTGCGGCGCGGGGTGCGGACGCTGTCCGGCGGGGAGACGTTCCAGGCGTCGCTGGCGCTCGCGCTGGCGCTGTCCGAACAGCTCGCCGGCATGTCCACCACCGCCGCGAGCCTGGAGTCGATCGTGCTGGACGAGGGCTTCGGCACACTCGACGCGGCGACGCTGGACACGGTCGCGGCGACGCTGGAGAACCTCGCCGCCCAGGGTGACCGGATGGTCGGCGTGGTCACCCACGTGCCGGCGCTGGCAGAGCGCATCCCGGTCCGGTTCGAGGTCCGCAAGGACGCGCGGACGGCCCGCGTGGAACGGACCGGCCTGTGACGTCACAGTCGCCGGCGTTCTTCGTCGACGCCTGGGATCCGGCGTACGGCGCGTCGTTCGAGGCGGCGGGCGGGTCCGGGCCGGCCGCGCCGAGCAGCGCCCAGGTCGACGCCGACGTCGAGCTGCCGGCCACCGACTGGCGGGCCATCGGCCCCCGCGCGGGCGTGCGGGCACCGGACGTGGTGCTGCTCGTCGACGGGGTACGCCGGATCGACGCCAGCGTCTGGACGGCCGAGGAGGACGGCGGCTCGTTCCCCGGCATCGCCGCCTCGTACGCGGCCGGTGTGGTGCGCTGCGACCTGGACCGGGGCGCCGCCGCGATGGCCGGTGCCCGGGTGGGCCGGGGGCTGTTCACGGCGAGCCCGTCGGCGCAGGACGTGGTCGCCGGCTCGGTCCGTTACCCGGTGCACCGGGTGAGCGGCACCGGTGAGCTGAGCAAGCTGCCGGCGGCGGTGCAGGCGCCGCTGACCGCGCTGGAGGTGGCCGTCTCCGACGCGGTACGCACCGACGGTGACCTGCTGGTGGTGGACGGCCCGCTGCGCAGCCGGCGCAACCTGCCGCGCACGCTCGGGTACATCAAGACGCAGCACAGCCAATACCTGGACGCCCGGCTGACCGCTGTGGTGACCGGGCTGGCGCCGGGTGAGCGGTGCCCGGTGTTCCGGCTGGGCACGGCGTGGGGCGGCTGGTCGTGGTATCTGCGGCTGCCGGTGCGCGCCGGCGCGCCCTGGGCGGGCATCGTACGGGTGGAGTGCTCGGCCGACCTGACCGTGCCGGAGGCGATCGCGCTGGCCGACCTGTCGCTGGTGACGCTGCCCCGGTTCGCCTCCACCCCGTACAAGGACCCGCGCGCCCCGCAGAACCTGGTGCCGATCGCCGGGCTGGAACGCCGGCTGCGCGGGATGCTCGGCGACGCGCGGCTGCTGCACCGGGTGCTCACCGCCGCGGCGCGCGGGATGCGGCGCTGATGGGCCGGCGACGCGACTCCGACCGGGTGGCGGCCGACGTCGACACCGGCCGGGCCGAGCTGGTGCCGGACGCCGACCGCCCGGGCTCGTGGACGCTGCTGCTGGACGGCGCGCCGCAGTCGCACGTGGACCTGACCGACCCGTCGCACCTGGAGTTCGAGTACGTCCGGCGGCTGGCCGCCGCGCTGGACCTGGTGGCGCCGGCCGGGACGCCGCTGCGGGTGCTGCACCTGGGCGGCGGCGCGCTGACCCTGCCCCGCTACGTGCAGGCCACCCGGCCCGGCTCGACGCAGCGGGTGTCCGAGGTGGACGGCGCGCTCGTCGAGCTGGTCCGCCGGGAGCTGCCCTGGCCGTCCGATCCGCGGCTGAGGGTACGGGTGGCCGACGCGCGGGCGACGCTGACGTCGAGCCGGGACGGCGCGTACGACGTGATCGTGGCCGACGTGTTCGCCGGCGCCCGTACCCCCGCGCATCTGACCTCGGTGGAGTACGCCGCCGAGGTGGCCCGCGTGCTCGCGCCCGGCGGCAGCTACCTGGCGAACGTGGCCGACGGCCCGCCGCTGCGGCACGCGCGGGCGCAGGTCGCGACCGTGCGTACCGTGCTGCCCCGGGCCTGCCTGGTCGGCGACGCGGCGGTGCTGCGCGGCCGGCGCTACGGCAACCTGGTGCTGGTCGCGTCCCGGGTGGAGCCGCCGGTGCCGGAGCTGACCCGGCGGGCGGCGGGCGACTGGTTCCCCGGCCGGGTGCTGGCCGGCGCCGAGCTGGACCGGTTCACCGGCGGCGCGGCGGTGGTCCACGACGCGGACGCCGTCGACTCCACTCCCCCACCGCCGGGAATTTTTTCCGTCAAACGTTGATCCGATCCGCTGATCGCTGCGTATCACCGGGCGGCCATGCCCGTGGGGGCCGGCTGATGTCATTGGACAGCGGAGGTCTGCATGCATGCGGTGGCGGCCGGCTGGCACGGCGAGGTGGCGCGGCCCGAGTGGATGTTCGCCCGGGCACAACCACACTCGCGCGCCTCGCGTTCGGGCCGGGGGGTCGACGCCCGGTCCACGGATCGCCAGAATGACCCGGTGCCGCCGCGACCCGCTCCCGGACGCCACCAGGCGACCTCCGCCGAGGCCAGCCACTCCGACCAGCTGATCCGCCTGCTGTACGCCGAGCACGCCGGCCCGCTGCTGATGTTCGTGATGCGGCTGACCGGCGGGGACCGGCAGCGCGCCGAGGACATCGTGCAGGAGACGCTGCTGCGGGCCTGGCGCAACGCGCACCGGCTCGGCGTGCAGGGCCAGGGCTCGCTGCGCCCCTGGCTGGTCACCGTGGCCCGGCGGATCGCCATCGACGAGCACCGCAGCGAGCAGGCCCGCCCGCCCGAGACGTACGACCGGGATCTGACCATGTTCGCCGAGTCGGACAGCACCGACCGGGTGCTGCGCACGATGACCGTAGCGGACGCGCTGCGTACGCTGAGCCAGTCGCACCGGGAGATCCTGGTGGCGACGTACTTCCGGGGGCGCACCGTGCCGGAGGCGGCCGAGGAGCTGGGGCTTCCGCTCGGTACCGCCAAGTCGCGGGTCTACTACGCGCTGCGCGCGCTGCGCACGGCTCTGCAGGAGAGGGGGGTGACCGAATGAGCCGGGCCGACCACATGGACGTCGCCGCGTACGCGCTCGGCGTGCTGGATGCGCAGGACGCGGAGCGCTTCGAGGAGCATCTGGCCACCTGCTGGGCCTGCGCGGCGGAACTGGAGACGATGGTCCCGGTGGTGGGGCTGCTCTCCGGCATCGACGGCGAGGCGATGGCCGCGCTGGAGCAGACGCACACCGATCCGGCGCTGCTGGACCGGACGCTGATGGCGGTGCGGCGGGATCGCCGCCGTACCCGGGTGCGGCAGTTGCTGGCGACGGCGGCGGCCGTGGTGGTGTTCGGCGGCGTGAGCGCGGCGGCGGCCGGGATGCTCGGCGACGACCCGGCGCCGCCGCAGGCGGTGCCGACGCCCGGAGCGCCGACGGCGGCGCCGAGCGGCGAGCCGGGCGACCCGAACGCCCCCGGTGTCGGCGGGGAACAGGAGATCGAGGGCGACCAGCACAACGCGACCGACCCGGGGACGGGCGTGCAGACCACGATGTGGCTGGCCCGCAAGGAGTACGGCACGCAGATCGCGGTGCAGCTCAGCCGCCTGCCGGGGCCGCGCACGTGCCGGCTGGTGGTGGTCCGCAAGGACGCCACCAGCGAGGTGATCTCCAGCTGGTCGGTGCCGGTCGGCGGCTACGGGACGAACCAGAACCAGCTTCCGCTGCAGCTGAGCGCGTCCACGTGGACCCCGGTGCGAGACATCGACAAGCTCCAGGTGCAGTCGGTCGACGCGAACGGCGTGGCGAGTCCGCTGGTGACGGTCGACGACATCTGACCGGGTGTGCCGACGGCGCCGGGTGGCTGGGCCACCCGGCGCCGTCGTGTCGTGCCCGGCCGGCGAACCCCCTCGTGCTGACGCACGCACGCCGGCACCCAACGGTTCAATCGGTCCACTGTGAAATGTGCCACCCTTGCGGGTTCAACCTTGACACCGCCGCGCCCGTACTACTCGGCGAACTGCCAAGAACGAGGAGGGCACGTGGCACACCACAAGCGGACGACCGTCATCGTCGCGAGCGCGATGGTCGCACTTACGGCCTGCGCCCCAGCAGGCTACAACGGGGCGAACTCGGGCGCGGCCGAGCCGGTCGCCGTCGCCGCGGCCGAACCCACCGCGGCGGCCGAACCGGAGGCGTCGGCGGCTCCCGAGGAGAAGCCGGTCGCGGACAAGGCGCCCCCGTCCAACGTGAAGATCACCGACGAGCTGGTCGGCAAGAAGCTGCCCCGGATGGGCCGCGTCGTCACCGACCAGGACGGCTGGGTGCTGTACCGGTTCGACAAGGACTCCGACGACCCGCCGCAGTCCAACTGCGTGGACAAGTGCGCCGAGGTGTGGCCGCCGTCGCTCACCGACGGCAACCCGCAGCTGCGCGGCGTCTCCGACGACAAGGTCGGCACCATCACCCGCCAGGACGGCACCCGGCAGCTCACCATCGGCGGCTGGCCGGTCTACCGCTACATCGGCGACAAGAAGCCCGGCCAGTGGAAGGGCCAGGGCGTCGGCGGCACCTGGTTCGTGGTCGACCCGAACGGCAAGAAGAACCTGACCTGCCTGCCGACCGGCACGCCCAAGGCGGTCGCGCCGCCCGCCGCGGGCGGCTCGAACAGCTCCGGCGGCGGCTCGGACTACTCGTACTGACGCACCAGGACACGGTGACCGGTCCCGCCGGGGAGGGCGCGGCCGGTCATCGTCGCGGACCCGGGAGGCGGGGCGTACCGGCATCGGCCCGCCTCCCGGCACGCGGGGCGTGCCCGGCGTCACGGCCGGGCCGCGTGGCAGAGTGGCCTGGTGACCTCGCCCGACGCCCGCCGTACGCTGCGCCCGCCGGCCGGCTACCGGCTGGCCCCGTCGGTGCGGGCGCTCACGTTCAGCCCGTACGACCCGTGCGCGCGGATCGCCGCCGGCACGTTCTGGTGGGCCACCCGCACCCCGGACGGCCCGGCCACGCTGGCGCTGCGCCCGGAAGCCGGCGACCTGCTGGCCGAGGGGTACGGCCCGGGCGCCGACCGGGTCGTCGAGCGGGCCGACCGGATCGCCGGGCTGTGCGACGACCTGACCGGGTTCGCCGCGCTCGCCGCCGCGCACCCGCTGGTGGCCCGGCTCGCCCACACGCACCACGGGCTGCGGATGCCCGCCACCGGGCAGATCTTCCCCCGGCTGCTGCGGGCCGTCTTCGAGCAGAAGGTCACCGGCAAGGAGGCGTACCGGGCGTACGCCGCCACGGTCCGGCACTTCCGCGAACCCGCGCCCGGTCCGCTGCAACCCCTGCTGCTGCCGCCCGAGCCCGCCGCGGTGGCGGCCACGCCGTACTGGGTGTTCCACCCGTTCGGCGTCGAGCAGCGGCGCGCCGACACGCTGCGCCGTGCGGCGGCCGTCGCGGACCGGCTGGAACGCTGCGCCGACTCGGCGGAGGCCACCCGGCGGCTCACCGCCGTCCCCGGCATCGGGCCGTGGACCGCCGCCGAGGTGGTGCGCATCGCGTACGGGGATCCGGACGCGGTGAGCGTCGGCGACTACCACGTGCCGAACACCGTGGCCTGGGCGCTCGCCGGGGAACCGCGCGGCGACGACGCCCGGATGCTGGCGCTGCTGGAGCCGTTCCGGGGGCACCGCGGCCGGGTGTGCGTGCTGCTGGAGGCGGCCGGCGTCCAGGCACCGAAGTACGGCCCGCGCGCCCCGATCCGCTCCTTCGCCCGCTACTGACCGCTCAGCGGCGCCGGCACAGCCGCCGCAGCGTCCGACCCAGCCACCAGGCGTACGCCCGCTGGAAGCCCAGCACGACCGGCCCGCCGGCACGGACGTACCAGTGGGCCGGGCGGCTGAACGCGGTCACCTCGAACCAGACGCCGTCGGCGCCCCGGGTCACAAGGAACGCCTCCTCACCGACCTCCGGGTGCCCGGGCAGCGTGCCGTAGCCGAACCCGGCCCGGTCCGGCTCGTCCACCGTCCAGACCACCTCGGTCGGGCCCCACAGCCGCACCGGGCCGACACCGAGCCCCGGCGTGACCCGCACCCCGGGGGCGGCTCGCGGCGCGTCCGCGCGCATCACCACGCCGGCGGCGCGGTGCAGCCGCCAGCCCAGCACCGCGTCCGCCGCCACCGGGAAACCGCCGTCCGGCAGCCGGACCCGGTGGCGCAGGTGGTGGTAACCCGCCGGCAGGCCGCCGTCGCGGGTCGCGCCCACCTCCGGGTACGTCAGCTCGGGCACGGCGGCCACCTCCACGCTCATGGGAACACCCCCGCCAGCGTACGGCCGCCCGGGAGCGCTGTGGTGAGCTGAGCCGGTGACCGACGTGACCATCGCCCCCGCCGGCCCCGCCGACGCGGGCGAGATCCTCACCGTGCAGCGTGCCGCGTACCTGGTGGAGGCGCAGCGCTACCGCGACGTGTTCCTGCCCCCGCTGACCGAGACGCTGGACGAGGTACGGGCGGCGCTGGCCGGCCCGGACGTGGTGCTCGCCGCCCGGCGCGGCACCCGCCTGGTCGGCTCGGTACGCGCCCGCCTCGACGGCGACACCGCCCACGTCGGCCGCCTCTCGGTCGCCCCCGACCAGCAGGGCCGGGGCGTCGGCGGGCGGCTGCTGGACGCCGTCGAGCACGCCTGCGCGCACCGGGTGACCCGGTTCGCGCTGTTCACCGGCGCGGACAGCGCGGCGAACCTGTCCCTGTACGCGGGCCGCGGCTACCGGGTGGTGGCGCACCGGCCGGACGAGAACGGCAACCGCCTCGCCGTGCTGGAGAAGACGGCCCCCGGGTCTCCCGGCGGAGCCTGAGCGTGCGTTCCGGCGCCGGTCAGCGGGCCTCGCAGCGGCGCCGGAGCCCGTCCGCCTCCTGCCGCAGGTAGCGGCGCATGATCGAGCCGGCCAGCAACCCGATCAGCCCGGCCAGCGGACCGGTCTGCACCAGGACCAGCTCGGCCCGGGTCCGCCCGTCCTCCAGCGGCACCAGCCGGTGCTCACCACGGGTACGCACACCGGGGCTCGCCGACTCCCAGACGAACGCGTACGGCGGCTCGATCTCGGTGACCCGCCACACCGCCGGGCGCAGCCGGGGCTGCTCCAGCCGGGCGGTCGAGCCGAGCACCAGCGGGCCGGATTCCAGCCGCCGGGCGGCGGTGACCGAGGGCGTCCACTCCGGCCAGCGCTCGACGTCGCTCTGCACCGCCCAGACGCGGTCGACGTCGGCGGCGATCTCGACGGACTCCACGAACCGCATCGGCGTTCCTCCCCCGTGGACGGTCCCCCAAGGCTATGCCCGCGCCGCCCTCCCGCGCCGCCCCGCGCCCGCCCCGCTCGCCCCGCTCGCCCCGCTCGCCCCGCTCGCCCGCTCTCGTCGATCTTGGAGTTGTGGCGCCCAGGATGTCCGCTCGGCGAGATTTATGAGGTGCCACAACTCCAAGATCGGCGGTTCGCCGGATCGGCCGGAGAGTCAGGCCGCCTCGCGGAGGTCGGCCAGGGTGACCGGGGCGTACCGCTTCAGCAGGCCCTCCAGCTCGGCCACCGAGCCGACCTCGCCGAGGACGTTCGCGCCGCCGCCGTGCTGGGGCGGGTAGTGGTGCGCCAGCCGGTAGCGGTAGCGGCCACGGATCAGCTCGACGCTGACCCGCCAGCGCCCGCAGCATCCGCAACTCCACTCCGGCACGCCGCGACGGTAGCTCTGACCTGCGGTTTCACCATTCGGGCGGCGGTGACGAACGCGGCCGCGACGGGACACGCCACCCGGCCACCGGCGGTGATCTGCCTCACCACTGTCGGTGGGGTCTGGTTGACTGGTCGCCGTGGACCTGCCGATCAACCCCCCGGTCGAGCCGATGCTGGCCAAGAGCGTGGCCGAGCTGCCCACCGACGACGGCCTGACCTACGAGCCGAAGTGGGACGGCTTCCGCTGCATCGTGTTCCGCGACGGCGACGAGGTCGAGCTGGCCAGCCGGGGCGGCAAGTCGATGACGCGTTATTTCCCCGAGGTGGTCGAGCAGGCCCGGCGGCAGCTCCCGCCCCGGTGCGCGGTCGACGGCGAGCTGATCGTGATCCGCCGGGACGGCCCGGGCGGGCAGCCCCGGCTCGACTTCGAGCTGCTGGCCCAGCGGATCCATCCGGCCGCCTCCCGGGTCAAGATGCTGGCCGAGACCACCCCGGCCGACTTCGTCGCGTTCGACCTGCTGGCGATCGACGACGAGCTGCTCACGGACCAGCCCTATCCCCGGCGCCGCGAGCGGCTGGAGCAGGCGCTGTCCGGGGTGCGCCCGCCGGTGCACGTCACGCAGGTGACCACCGACCCGGAGACGGCCCGCCGCTGGTTCGACGTGTTCGAGGGCGCCGGGCTGGACGGGCTGATCGTCAAGCCGGCCGACCTGCCGTACGAGCCGGGCAAGCGGCTCATGTTCAAGGTCAAGCACGCGCGCACGATGGACGCGGTGGTGGCCGGTTTCCGCTGGCACAAGTCCGGTCCGGTGGTCGGCTCGCTGCTGCTCGGCCTCTACGACGACGACGGCGTGCTGCACCACATCGGCGTCAGCTCCTCGTTCACCATGGCCCGTCGCAAGGAGCTGCTCGACGAGCTGGAGCCCTACCGCGACGTCGGCGGCGAGCACCCGTGGGTGCACGGCGACCACGAGCGGGGTCAGCGCATCCCGGGCGGGGTGAGCCGGTGGACCGGCGGCAAGAACCTGGAGTGGGAGCCGCTGCGCCCGGCGCTGGTGGTCGAGGTGGCGTACGACGCGATGGAGGGCGACCGGCTGCGGCACACCGCCCGGTTCCTGCGCTGGCGTCCCGACCGTGATCCCCGCTCCTGCGACTACGGCCAGCTCGACCGCCCGATCCGTTACGACGTCGACGAGGTGCTGCGCGGCGATCCGGCGGCGACGGTCGGTGACACCCGCGGCCGGGCGTAGCCTGACGGTCGACACGATCATGGAGGGCGCCCACGTGACCCGCTTCCCCGACCGGCCCCGCCGGTTCCGGCCCGTCCTGGCCGCGTTCGTCGCGGCGGTGGTGCTCACCGCAGGCTGCACGCTGCCGGCGTTCGCCCCGCGTGCCGAGAGCGAGGGCGAGGCCGCCCCGCCGGGCACCGCGCCGGAGTGGCGGGCCTGCCCGGAGGTGCCCGACGAGTTGGTCGGGCGGGGCGCGGCGGACATGCGCTACGACTGCGCCCGGATCGCCGTGCCGCGCAACTGGGGCACCGGGGCCACCACCGGCGCGACCGCCGGGCCGGGCGCCGGCGAGACGTTCGAGATCGCGCTGATCCGGGCCCGCTCGACCAAGCAGCGCGACCGGATCGGCTCGCTGGTGATCAACCCGGGCGGTCCCGGGGCGTCCGGCGTCGACACCGCCGTCTACCTGTCCTTCGGCCCGGCGTTCGGCGGCCTGCCGACGGCGGTCACGGACCGGTTCGACATCGTCGGCTTCGACCCGCGCGGGGTGGCCCGGTCCAGCCCGGTCAAGTGCATCTCCGACGCCGACCTGGACGCCAGTTTCGGCTACGACCCCGACCCGGAGAGCCAGTCGTCGTTCGACGGCTTCGTCGGCCTCAACCGGCGCATCGGCGAGCGATGCGGCGCGAAGTACGGCGACCAGCTCCCGCTCTACGGCACCGAGCAGGCCGCACGGGACATGGACGCGGTCCGCGCGGCGGTCGGCGACGACAAGCTGACGTACCTCGGCTACTCCTACGGCACACTGCTCGGCGCCACCTACGCGCAGCTCTACCCGCAGCGTGTGCGCGCCCTGGTGCTCGACGGCGCGGTCGACCCGCAGCAGAAGCTGATCGCCGGGTCCGAGAGCCAGGCGAAGGGCTTCGAGCGGGCGTTCGACAACTTCACCAGGTGGTGCGCGGCGAACGCCGGCCGCTGCCCGATCGCCCCGGACGCGCGGGGTGCGGTCACGGACGCGATCGCCAAGGCGAAGGCCTCCCCGGCACGCGCGCAGGACGGCCGCAAGGCCACCCCCGGGTGGGTCTTCTACGCGGTGATCTCGTCGCTCTACACCGAGCAGGGCTGGCAGGAGCTGGCCCGGGCGATCGACGACCTCCAGGGCGGCGACCCGGACGGCGTGTTCAAGCTGGCCGACGCGTACGCGGGCCGCGAGCCCGACGGGCACTACTCCAACCTGTTCGACGCGAACCTGGCGGTCAACTGCGCCGACGAGACCGAGAAGCCGACCCGCGAGCAGGTCCGCTCGTTGCAGTCGCAGTGGCGGCAGAAGTACCCGCTGTTCGGTCCCGCGCTGGCGGTGGGCATGCTGGGCTGCGTGGAGTGGCCCGGCGAGCGGGATCCGTACCCGACCGGGCGGGCGGACGGTGCGCCGCCGATCCTGGTGGTCGGCACCACCGGTGACCCGGCCACGCCGTACGAGCAGACGCCCGCGCTCGCGTCCATGCTCGGTGTGGGGCGGGTGCTGACCTGGGAGGGCGAGGGGCACACCGCCTACCCGCAGACGTCGTGCGTGACGTCGGCCGTCGACGCGTACCTGATCTCGCTCACCGTCCCCCGGGAGGGGCTGCGCTGCCCCGCCCGGTGACGGTCCGGCCGCCGGTCAGCCGGCGGCCGGGGGCGTCCAGCCCTCCGGGATGTGCCCGATGCGGACGCGCTGGGGGTGGTCGCCTACCGGGACGCTCGCGACCTTCTGCCCGGTGGCGAAGCTGATCGCGGTGACCCGGTCGGCGCCGGATTCGGAGATCACGCAGTCCCGGCCGTCCCCGCTGACGGTGGCCCAGTACGGCTTGCTCGCGGACACCAGCGGGCCCTCCCGCAGCGTGGCCCGGTCCATCACGGTGGCGTAGTCGTCCATGGTGCCGGCGACGCAGATCCGGGTGCCGTCGGGGCTCATCGACAGGCCGTGGTGCCGGGAGTCGTTGACCCAGGTGGTGCGGTCCTCGCTGGTGGCCGGGTTCTTCGGCAGCGTGGCGACGCGGGTGACCCGGTCGGTGGCCACGTCGTACTCGACGACCCCGTTGAAGAAGGACACCTGGAAGTAGAGCCGGCTGCCGTCCGGGGTGAACACGGCCGGGCGGACCGCGTCGGAGAGGTCCCGGCGGCCAGCGGCGTCCAGCCGGTCCCGCATGTCGATCACCTTGACCACCTGGTACGTGCCGGTGTCGGCGACGGTGATCCGGCGGTCGCCCTTGGTCCAGTCGAGCCACGGCGCGTCCAGGTCGGTGTTGACCTCGCCGATGGACATGTTCCACAGCCGGGTGCCGCCGTCGGTGTAGATGTTCTCGTGCGGTTTGTCGCCGGCGCCGAACGAGCCGAGTTGCGCGCCGGTGCGGATGTCCAGCACGTGCACCGTGTTGGAGGTGGAGGCGGAGACCGCGACGCGGGTGCCGTCGGGCGAGACGGCCATGTGGTCGGAGCGGTAGCCGGAGACCGGGAACCGCCAGCGCAGCGCGCCGGTGGCCAGGTCGATCGAGACGACGTCGGCGAAGCTGGGCCGGGACACCACGAGCGCGGTGCCGTCCGGCGTGGTGTACATGTCGTCGATGAGCTGGTCGTGGCCCTCTCCCGGGCCCTGCCGGATGCCGAGGAAGAACGCCAGCTTGATCGGGTTGAGGTAGATCTCGCGCAGGCGCGCGGCGCGGTCCGGGATCACGTTGATCCGGCCGAGCTTGGCGTAGTCGCCACGGGACCGGATGACGTCGGCGGTGCCCTCCCAGTTGTTGCCGACGAACATCACCTCCTGGAGCGCGACCGCGGCGGCGGCCGGCGCGGGGGCCGTCACCAGCGGCGCCGGCGCGACCAGGGCGAGCGCGGCCAGGACGGCGAGGCCGGCGCGGCGGCGGGAGCGGGACGGGCGGGGTGGCACGGGTGTCATGGACGCCTCCTGGCAGCCGGTAGGACATCGACGTTTCTCAGTGGCGCGAGGTGTTACCTTGCGGTAACAACCAGGAGAGCAACCGGCCGGCCGCCGGGGCTAGGGAGCTGACGCCAACGCCCGCGCGGCCCGGTTGTGTCGTGTCGACAACCGGAGGGCGGCGGACGCCGATGACCCGTACCGGACAGGCCCCGACGTTCGGCGCGTTGCTGCGCGACCTGTCCGCGGATCCGGCCGCGCTCGACGAGGTGGCGCGGGCGGCCCGCGCGGACTCCCCCGAGGTGGCCCGGCTGCCCGCCGACGAGGTACGCCGCCAGGTCGTCCTGCTGCTGACCAGCGGTCTCGGCGCGCTGGAACGCCACGAGGATCCGGCCGGGCGGGACTTCGCCGAGGCCCGCCGGCTGGGCGCGGACCGGGCGGCGCAGGGCGTCTCCGTCGCCGGGCTGCTGCGCGGCGTACAGGCCGGGCGGGACCGGGCGGTGGAGCTGGTGGTCCGGCACGGCCGAGCCGCCGGCATCCCCGACGAGGTGCTGCTGGAGGGGCTGCTCACCATCGGCCGGTACGCCGCGGCGGTGGAGCGGGCCGTGGTCGACGGGCACCGCAGCGCCGAGCGGGAACTGGTACGCACCGGCGCGGCGGCCCGGGCGCACCTGCTGCGGCGGCTGCTGCGTGACGGCCCGGCGGGCCTGCCCCCGGCCGAGCTGACCCGGTTCGGGCTGCGGCCGGACGGGCGCTACCACTGCCTGGTCGCCGCGCCACCGGACCCGGTCCGGGCGTACGCCCTGCACCGGCAGCTCACCGCGCGGGGCGGCCTGCTCGGCACGGTCGGGGACCGGCTGGCCGGGCTGCTCCCGCGACCGCCCGACGCCGTACCGGCCGACCTGCTGACGCTGGTGGCGCCCGCGCAGCCGCTGGAGCGGGCCCCGGACATGTACGCACTCTGCCTGGCGGCGCTCGCCACGGCGGCCAACCGGCGGCTGCGTGGGCTGCGTCGAGTCACCGACCTGGCCGGGGAGACCGCGCTGGCCGCCCAGCCGCTGCTGGCCGAACTGCTGCGCGGCACGCTGCTCGGCGCGCTCGACCCGGCCGACGGCTTCCACCGGGAGCTGGCCGGCACCGCGCTCGCCTGGCTGCACCACGGTCAGCGGCTGGACCAGACCGCCGCCGCGCTGCACGTCCACCCGAACACGGTGCGCTACCGGCTGCGCCGGCTGCGGGAGCTGACCGGCGGGCCACCGGTCGAGGAGGGCGCGCGGTGCACGGTGCCGGAGACCGTGCACTGGTGGTGGGCGCTGCGGAGCTGGCTGGACGGCGGCTGACGGCCGCCGCAACGAAGCGCCGCGACCGGACGACGCGACCGACCGGCCGTGGCCGGGCGACACAACCAGGCGACACGACCGGACGACACGTCGGGACGCCGCCCGGGCCACACCGGCGCAAGGCACTGTGCCAGGCTGGCCGGGTGACCGAGGTGATCTTCCGGGAGGCGGTCCGCGCCGACCTGCCCGCCGTGCTCGCGCTGCTCGCCGACGACGTGCTGGGCCGCACCCGCGACCTGCCCGAGGTGGACGAGGCGTACGAGCGGGCCTTCGCCGACCTGGACGCCGACCCACGCAACCAGCTGATCGTCGCCGACGACGGCGGGGAGCTGGTCGGCTGTTTCCAGCTCACGTACATCCCAGGGCTGGGCCGGCACGGTGCCGAACGGTGCCTGATCGAGTCGGTGCGGGTGCGCTCCGACCGGCGCGGCCGCGGGCTGGGCGGGACGATGATGCGCTGGGCGATCGACCGGGCCCGCGAGCGCGGCTGCGCGCTGGTGCAGCTCACCACCGACAAGCAGCGCGCCGACGCGCACCGGTTCTACCGCGACCTGGGCTTCGTCGCCAGCCACGAGGGCATGAAGCTGGCGCTCTGACCCGGCCCCGACCCCTCCGCCGGGCCGCCCCGGTGGCGGCCCGGCGGACGGGTCAGTCGTCCGAGACGAGCCGGCCGTCGCGCAGCGTGAGCGTCCGGTCGGCCAGCTCGATCAGCGCCGGGTCGTGCGTGGCCACCAGCGCGGTCATGCCGCGGGCGTGCACCACCGCCCGGAGCAGGTCCATGATCGACCGTCCGGTCTCGGAGTCGAGCTGGCCGGTCGGCTCGTCGGCGATCAGCAGGTCAGGTTCGTTCGCCAGCGCCCGGGCCACCGCCACGCGCTGCTGCTGGCCGCCGGACAGCTCGTACGGGCGCTGCGCGGCGTGCCCGCCCAGCCCGACCAGTTCCAGCAGCACCGCCACCCGCTGCTCCCGCTCGGCCGCCGGCACCTTGGCCAGCCGCAGCGGCACCCCGACGTTCTCCGCCGCGGACAGGATCGGCACCAGGCCGAACGTCTGGAACACGAACCCGATCGTGCCCCGGCGCAGCGACAGCAGCTCCCGCTCACCGGCCGCTGTGACGTCGTGCCCGGCCACCCGGATCAGACCGGAGTCCGGCCGGTCCAGGCCGCCGACCAGGTTCAGCAGCGTGGTCTTGCCGGCGCCGGAGCGACCCCGGACGGCGACCAGCTCGCCGCGTCCCGCCGTGAACGAGACGTCCCGCACGGCGTGCACGGCGTGCTCGCCCCTGCCGAAGGTGCGGCTCACCCCCTCGACCCGGACCACGTCCTCGACGGCCGACGCCGGCACCGCCGGCAGCACCACTGTCTGGTCGGTCATCACTCACTCTCCTCGCCGTGCGCCCGGTCGCCGGGGCGCACCTCGACGTGGTCGGGTTCCAGGTTGAGCCGGACCCGGTCGCGCAGGGACAGCGCCTCCACGAACTGCGCCGGCAACTGCATCCGGCCCGTGCGGTCCAGCACCGCGTACTCCTCGCTGACCATCTCGGTGCCGCCGTCGGCGGTGACGCGCGCGGTCCGGCGTACCTCGGAGGCGGTCCGGCCGTCGCGGATCGCGACGGTACGGCGGACCTGGCCGGCCACGGCGTGGTCATGGGTGACCACCACGATGGTGACCCCCAGTTCGGCGTTGATGGTGCGCAGCGCGGCGAAGACCTCGGCGCCGGTGGCCTCGTCCAGCTCGCCCGTCGGCTCGTCGGCGAAGAGGATCTCCGGGTCGTTCGCCACCGCCACGGCGACCGCGCAGCGCTGCTGCTCGCCGCCGCTCATCTGGCCCGGCCGGCGGTCCGCGCAGTAGCCGACGCCGACCATGTCCAGCAGCTCACGGGCCCGTTCGCGCCGCTTGCGCCCGCCGCCGGCCCGTCCGGCCAGCTTCATCGGCAGCTCCACGTTCTCCAGCGCGGTCAGGTACGGCAGCAGGTTGCGGCCGGTCTGCTGCCAGATGAACCCGACCACGTCCCGCCGGTACGCCAGCCGCCGCTTGTTCGACAGCGACAGCAGGTCGTAGTCGGCGACCCGGGCGATGCCGGCGGTGGGGGTGTCCAGTCCGGACAGGATGTTCAGCAGCGTCGACTTGCCGGAACCGGAGGCGCCGACGATCGCGACCAGCTCACCCCGGTCGATGACCAGGTCGAGGCCCTGGAGGGCGACGACCTCGACGCCCTCGGTCTTGAAGATGCGCACCAGGCCGTCGCAGACGATGTGCCCGCGCAGCCGGTCGCGCCCGCCGGCCCGTTCGGCGGCGCGCTGCGCGGCACGCTGTTGCAGTGACGCCAGGTCCGGTACGGCGGACGACGGTTCGTCGCGCGGCGTGAGACGCGCCGGGCCCGGGTGACCGGAAGCGGTCGCGGTCATGTCAGCTCTCCTCTCCGAGCCGCAGCACCTCACCGAGGCGCAACCGGCGGTTGTTCACGGCTTCCACGGTGATCGCGAAGCCGAGGGCCAGCATGGCCAGGACCGACACCCCGGCCACCAGGCCGGGTTCGAAACTGGGGCGCACGTCCACGCCCCCGGTGAAGGCGGGCAGGCCGAGCACCGGTGTGAGCAGCAGCGGCAGCAACGCGCCGACCACCGCTCCGGTGAGCACCGACACCAGCACCAGCGGCGTCAGCTCCACCATCAGCAGTCCGCGCCACTGCCGGCGGGACAGGCCCATGGTGCGCAGCCGGGACAGCACCTGCCCGCGCGAGCGGGCCCCGGCGAGCACCGCGAGCGCGAGCCCGAGCAGCCCCAGCGCGGCGCCGCCCCCGGCACCGAGCACGAACCCGAACACCAGCAGGCCGTTCACGCCGCTGCCGCCCAGGTCGGCGCGCACCGCCGAACGGGTCGTCACCTCCGGCGCGCGGGCCTTGTCCCCGGTGCCGACCCCACCGATGCGCAGGTAGCGGTTCTGCCCCTCACGCGCGACCCGGTCCACCTCGGCGGCGTCCACGCCCGCGCCGGCCAGCACGAACCCGGTGGGCGCGAGCTGATGCGGCGCGTCGGCCGGCAACGCCGGCCACGGCAGCACCACGAACCGGCGTACGCCCTTGTCGACCAGCGCGAACTCGTCGACGGTGGCGGCGGTCCGCACCGGCAGCCGGTTGCCCTGCACGTCCAGCCAGGCGGGCCGCTCACCCCGGGCGTCGGCGAGCCCGGCGTCGGCCAGTTCCTCGGCCACCGCGGGGGACACCAGCGCCGGCAGCGGCGTGTTCCCGTCGGCGCGGGCCCGCACCGCGTCGGGCACGCTCACCGGTACGCCGGCCTCCCGTGCCACCTCGGCGAACCGCTCCCCGTCCACCAGCACCACACGCATCTCGGTGATCGGGGCGGGACGTCCGGCGCGGTCGGAGTACGGGCGTTCGGCCGGCACCGTGAGCAGCGGCGCGACAGCGCGTACCCCCGGCAACCCGGCCAGCTTCTCGGCGGTGTCCGGCGTGAAGCGCTCCCCGCCTACCAGCAGGTCACCGGGCACGGCCTGGGCGGCGGCGGTGTCCCGGCCGGTCTCGATGCCGGTCGCGACCACGCCGCAGAACGCGGCGGTGGCGACGGCCAGCACCACCACGACCAGCGGCCCGGTGGTCGCGGCCCGGCCCGCGCGGGCGGTGCCGAGGAACGCGACGCTGCCGCGCGCCCGGGCGGCGACGCGGCTGACCAGCCGCAACGGCCAGGGGTACGCGCGCAGCGCCAGCAGCGCCGCCGCGATCGCCAGCAGCACCGGCACCGAGACGAGCAGCGGGTCCACCGAACCGGCGGTGAGCCCGCGCCGGCGCAGCAGGAACGCGCCGAGCACGGCGAGCCCGAGCACCGCCACCTCGACGGTGATCCGGACGGCGGGCGACCGGCCGCCCAGGTCGGAACGCCCACCGGCCCGGCGGCCGACGGCGAGCGCGGCCAGTGGCGGCAGCAGCGTGGCCAGGAGCCCGGCGATCACCACCCAGCGCCACGACGCCCCGGTGCCGGGCAGCAGTCCGCCGAGCAGCCAGCCGATCCCGGCCGCGGCCGGCAGCACCAGCAGCGACTCGGCCAGGCCGCGGCGCAGCACCGCGCCGGCGGAGCCGCCGCGTGCCCGGATCAGGTGGAACTCGGCGCGGCGGCGACGCGCGGCCAGCCGGGCGGCCAGCAGCGTCAGCCCGGCCAGCGTGGCGAGCAGCCCGGCCGCGATGACCGCGAGCAGGGTACGCGCGGCGGCGAGCGAGTCGGCGAAGCGCCGCAGCGCGATGTCCACGCCCTGGCTGAGCGTCGCCACGGCGGGACGGCTGCGCTCCAGCCCGTCGACGCCGGCGATCAGCGCGTCGAGGCGGCCCGGTTCGAGCCGGTCCGGGGCGATCCGGTACCGCCAGCCGAAGCTGACCGGCCAGCCGGTCGCGACGGCCTCGTCGACGCCGCCGTCGGCGGTGTAGGCGACGCCCACGAACGGGTCGCCGTCGCCCTCGGGCGGGGTGAGCTTGAGCATCGACGGCAGCGTGTCCCAGACGCCGTCGGCCGGGTCGTTCGGCCGCCACACGCCGACCAGGTGGACCGGGAGGGACTTGAGCACGTTGTCGTCCGGGTCGAGGATCAGGAGCTGGAACCGGTCGCCGGTCTTCACGCCGAGCGTGCCGGCGATCGTCTCGGCGAGCGTCACCTCGACCGTGCGGGCCGGGGCGGCGGGGCGTTCCGGCCACCGCCCGTCGACCAGGGTGGCCGCCTCCTTGATGCCGGTACCGGCACGCAGGTGCACGTCGATCAGCCCCTTCTCGGGGGCGAGCGTCGGGCCGCGCAGCCGTCCGGGGACGGTCTGGGCCACGTACCAGCGCTGACCGATGGTGTCCCGGACCTCGGCGGGCATCGCCTCCTCGATCCCGGCCAGCTCGGCCGCGTTACCGGTCACGGCGGCCCGGGTCGACGGCGGGAACGCGGTCGGCGCGGTGCTGTACGTGAGGTCGCGGCGGGCCACCGGCTGACCGGCCACGTACTCGGTGAGCCCCTGCCCGGTCAGCCGGTCGGCCACCCGGGGCACGCCCGTGATCAACAGCGCGGTCACCAGGGTCAGGACGGCGAGCAGCAGGAACTGCCCCCCGTATGCGCGTACCCGGCGCGCGGCACCAGGAAGGCTCATCGTTCTCCTCCGATCCGGAGCTGCGCGGCGGCGACCCGCTGGCGGATGCCGGTGGTGATGAGGGCGGCGAAGGCGAGCGCGGCGAGCAGCAGCCCGGCGGCTGTCGTCCCGATCGGCACCCAAGGCACTGTGAAGGCCGCCTCGGGCACCGGCCGGCCGGCGGCCGGGGTGAGGATCACCAGCGGCACCATGGTGGCCGCGACGAGGGCGCCGACGAGCATGCCGACGCCGACGCCGATCGCGGCCAGGAACGTCTGTTCCGCGAGGTACGCGCGTGCCAGCAGCCGGGTGTTCGCGCCGAGCGTGTTGAACACGGCGAACTCGGTGAGCCGGCGGCGGGTGGTGGCCCAGACGTCGACCGCCAGGCCGACCAGGGCGAGCAGCACCGAGCCGAGCGCGGCGGCCAGCAGCCCGGTGCGCGCGCCCTGCCAGTACGGGTCCTCGGCGGCCTCCGCGGCCACCGCACGACGGTCCAGCAGCACCGTGCCGCCGGTCGGGGCGAGCGCGTCAGCGGCGGCGGTGTGCCCGCCGGGCGTGGTGCCCAGCCACCACTCGGCCACCGGCCGTACGCCGCCGCTGCGTTCGAGGAGCTGCGTGGTGGCGGTGGGCAGGTCCAGCAGCACCCCGTCGCCCCCGGTGCCGGGCACCGCGGCGACCTGGCCGACCACCGTGACCTCGACCGTCACCTCGGCGACCGACAGCTTGACGGTGTCGCCGGTCTTGAGGCTCATCGCGGCGGCAACGCCGGGGGTGACGAGCACCGGCACCGGACGGTCCGGCGCCTGCGGCACCAGCGCGAACCGGGACGAGGGCACCCGGGCGAACTGCAACAGCCCGGCCGGCACGTCGAAGCCCTGCGTCCCGTCGATCCGGGTCGGGCTCGCCTTGGCGGTGCCGCGCGGCCCGGAGCCCGGGTCGATCACCCGCCACGCCCCCTCCACCGGCACCGGCAGGACCCCTCCGTCGGCGTCGGTGAGCCGCAGCTCGTCCAGGAGCAGCCGGTAGGAACTGCCGGTGGCGTCGCCGCCGTCGGCCTCGAAGCCGGCCAGTCGCAGCGGGGCGCCGCCGCTGTCGGGAACCGGCACCGAGAAGCGCATCGGCTTCCCGTCACCGTCGGCCTCGGCCAGCCGGACCCTCCAGGTGGCCCCGGCGTCGGTGGTGAACAACGCGGTCACCGTCACCCGGGGCCGGTCGTACATGCTGTCGACAGGCGTGCGGACGGTGCCGGACAGCGTCTTCGCCCCCTCGGGCACAACGCCGCCGGCCGGCGCGGTCCGGCCGTTCGCGAGCCGGTCCAGCAGGGCGCCGGTGGACGCGTCACCGCCGGCGTCGTCGAGCCGGATCATCCCCTTCGCGGCGGCGGCGTCGAACGCCACCACTGTCGCCGGCCGGGCCTCACGGCCCAGGCGTACGTCGTCGCGCCAGGCCGGCAGCACCCGGTCGACGCCGGGTACGGCGGCCAGCTGGGCGGCCCGGTCCGCGGGGGCGGTGCCGTCCCGTTCGGTCAGCCGCAGGTCCGCGCCGACCGTGTGCTGCGCCTGGTCGCGCTGCGAGCGTTCCCAGGAGGCGACGAGCGACCAGGCGAGCGTGCTGCCGCCGACGGCGAGCGCGAGCAGCAGCACCGGACCGGCGTGCGGGCGGCGGCCCGCCTGCCACATGCCGAACATGGTGGCGTTCCACGTCCGGCGGTCCACGAAGCGTTCCGCGATCCGGGTGGTCGGCGGCAGCAGCCGCAGCGCGATCACCGCGCCGGCCAGCACGCCGATGGTGGGGGCGGCGGCCAGCAGCGGGTCGATGCCGAGGCTGCCGTTCGCGCCGGCCAGCGGCGAGGAGTACTGCCGCAGCTGCGTCCAGGCGAGCACGGCGAGCGCCACCAGCGCGATGTCCACGCTCGCCCGCTGCACCGCCGCTCCCCGGGAGGGACGGGACCGGGCCGCCATGTCGGCGACGTACGTGCCGGCCCGGCGCATCGCCGGCAGCACCATGGCGAGCAGGCAGCCCACCGCCGCGCCGACCGCGACCACCCACACCCGGGCCAGATCGCCGTCGGCCAGCCCCAGGTCCGCGCCCAGGTAGTGGATCGCCTGCCCGGTCAGCGCCGGGGCCAGCAGCAGCGCCGGCGCCACCACGAGCGTCGCCTCGCGTACGGCCAGCCCGGCGATCTGCCCCCGGGCCGCGCCCCGGGCCCGCAGCAGCGCCGTCTGCGCCCGCCGGTCCTCGTTGAGCAGCGCGGCCACCAGCACCAGCGCGTACCCGCCGAGCACCACGATCAGCAGCAGCGGGGTGAGCAGCGCGGACCGGCCCACCAGGTCGGCCCGGCTGAGCCGGTCGACGAGCCGGTCCAGGTGGCTGACCTGCTGTGTCGAGGAGCCCAGGCCGGTGGCCTCGGGCAGCTTCCCGGTGATCTCGTCCAGCGCTGTCGTCACGGCGGGCAGCCGGGCCGGCTCGACCGCCACCAGCTCGGGGTCGACCACCCAGGCCGCCGAGGTGGAGCCCGTGAAGGTGCGGGCGAAGTCGGCCGGGTCGAGCGCGAACGGCCCGTACGAGGTGATCTCCGCGTCGCCCTGGCTCTCCCCCACCCCCGGGGCGAGCCGCCAGTACGCCTCGGCGGCGTCCCGGGGCCGCCACGTGCCGACGACCACCACCGTGCCGGCGCGCTCCGCGCCCCGGTCGTACAGCGGCACCCGCTCCCCGACCTCCAGGCTCAGTTGCGCGGCCACCTTCTCCGGCAACGTCACCTGCAACGGGTTGCTGCCGGGCACCGGCCACGCCCCGGCGGCCAGCTCGGCGTGCGCGGGCAGGTCGTCGAGCGTGGCCAGGTTGGCGAACATCGGATCGTCGTCGGTACGGGCGGCGCCCACGTCACCGGTCAGCTCCCGCCCGGTCCCGGAGCGGGCCCCGGCCACGGTGACCGGAGCGCCGCCGAGCCCGTTCGCGAACTGTTCCCGTACCGCCCGGTCCCGCTCGGCGAACGCGGCGGCGTCCGCGCCGCCGGAGCCGCTGATCAGCAGGCTGCGTTCCTCGGCCGGGGCGGCGTCGAGCACCGCGCGGGCGCCCGCCTCGACCGCACGGCGGTTGTAGTCGGAGAGCCCGGTGACCAACGCGACCGCGACGAGTGCCGCGACAGCGGCGGCGAGCAGCAGCCCACGGGCCTCTACCGCCCGCCTCCACACCAGCTTCATCCGACGTCCTCTCCTGGCCCCGGCGGGCCGATGCCGAGAGAGAGCAGTGACACCCCGCAAAAGGTTCGCGCCCGTTACATGATCGTTATCGGCCTACCGGCCACTGCCCGGGATCCGGGAAGACTTCGTAGGGTGTGGTCACGCCGTGGGCCGCCTCACTCGTGGGACGCCTCACCACGCCGCACGCTGGGTCCGCTCGGCCCGCTTACACCGGTTGCTCCTCAACCGGCGGCGACCCATCAGAGCCGGTCCGCAGATCCTGCTTTACAAACCTGGTGCGCATCCCGCTGTCGGCATGCGCACCGGGATGCTCGCATTAGCTTTACTACGGAACGAGTTTATCGCAGAAGTGCCGAGCCACGAAGAACAGCCATTGCAACTGACCACGTTGCAGTACTGACACGTTGAAGCTCGACGGCACTGACTCAAGCGAGACGATATCCGCCAAATCCTGAATAGTGTACCGATGGCCCGGCGGATCCGGCGGGCCAACCGCCACACAGGCCCTGATCATAGCTATCCATATCTCCATGTTCGTACTCGGAGCGCCGCCTAGATACGTCCACCAGTCGGTCCCGATCCTTATGGCTGCTCGGATCTGAATACCCTCATAAGTGAATGTCGCTTGCCAGCACCCCTCGGGAGAGAGCAAGAAATCCTGACCTTGACGCTTGTCCCAGAGGTTCCTGAGAATGTGCCAATCCTTCTTGTTGCTTTGGTTCGGAGTGCCATAAAGCACTCCGTACGTGAATTCCACGACCGACGTTCGGTAGTCCTTTGCCCATCGAGGCGCATGAGCAAGGACGGCATCGGCGAAGTTCTCGGCCATCTCGTCATTCAGACACGTCGGACCGCTCTTCAGCGTAGCGACCGTCAGAACATCACCCGCCCGCTTCCGTCCGTCCAAGGCGGAATATGCGCTATGCATTGCACTGGGGACAACTTCCCAGCCATATATCGGCAAGGTTACATCTTCTATCATCTTCCCGGCGGAGGTTTCCATCGAAGAAAACAGTTTGGCAGGCAGGATGTCATGCTCGATCTGACTGATGCTACTGTATTCATTCATCATCGAATGCATGAGCAGGACGTACGGACTCGTCTTAAACCGCGCAAATTTTGCAGACGCCAGAGGCAACGCACCAACGCCGGTTTCCATCCGTGCACGAAACGCGGTCTCCAGCTCTAGCACCCGCTGGCGCGCAACAGGGTCTCTATCCACCTCAAGAAGATCTCGCAGCAGGGTAGACTTACTGAGTGAGCGCTCAAGCTTAGCAGGAATCCAAGAATGCCCTCTTGCCACCCGGAAGCCCTTTCGATTTATAGTCGAAGCCCATCCATTAACTTGACGAATCAGGCCAGATTCATTCGTCTAGCCGAAAACTCAAACATCGAAAAGCGGGAGAGGCTCCTGCTGGCCCGGCGTCCGCTTACCGTAATGAGCAGAGCCACCGATTCCATCCCATACGAAAACCTGGCCAGCCTTGTACCATTGCCTGGTCCGAACATGCGAGTTCAAATAAACACGCCGGAAGCGAGGCCAATCGCCTTCAGCCGCCTGCGAATCAGAGGGTCGATCGAGGTAGCGTGCGATGGTACGGGCAGCCACAAGGCCGAGGCGTACGGGCACAGCGTTCCCGACCTGCGCCATCTGCTCCGTGGCGCTTCCAGCAAAAGACCATCCGTCCGGGAACTCTTGCACTCGCGCAAATTCCCCGACCGACAAGGCTCGGACCTCATCGGGGTGGCACATCGAAGTGCTGGCGTGGTTGGGGAGAGTAACGATCGTCGGACACGGCAAGTCCCAAGAAAGGCGACGCCACCACCCCGACCGGCCGCCCTTCGCAAAGAAGGCCTTACCCATGCTTTCCTGGGCGATCTCCGTCGGCAGCGTTCGCCAATTTCCCCCTGCCGGAATCATCGCAAGATAGTGCTTCTTGCGAGGACTGAAGTCCATCAGCACCGGATCGTCATCTTTGAAGGTAGCTAGCGCGTCCCGCAGGGTGCAATGGGGTAGCAGGCCAGGCTGTGGCTGCCCGGTCGCAGGATCGATAGGCCCGTGGGTGGGCTCCGGAAACTCGACCTGTTGGTTGAGGCGGTTACCGAAGAACAGCACGCGCTCTCGGAGCTGCGGCGCTCCATAGTTCACTGCGTTCACTTCAAAGCAGTCGACACGATAGATCCCGTTATCAACCTTAGCCATATCGTCGGCCCACAGGTCGATAACAGACCCTTGACGCTCCTCCGCAGTAAGGGGCGGCCCACCCTTATCCGGACGGTCGGCGATAGGGCGATGACGCAGGGCGGCCGAAAGGAGCCCTCGCACGTTCTCCATGAGGAAGTATTTGGGCTTGAATGCTTCAACAAATCGCAAGAAGTCCCAGAGCAGAGTGCCGCGAGGATCTTCCACGGTTCGCCGACGCCCGGCCGTTGAGAACGACTGGCAGGGCGGCCCCCCGACCAGCAAATCCAGTTCACCCGGCTTCAAGCCCAGTTCGTCCATCAACTCATATGGATCAAGCTTAGACAAGTCGGCCTGAATGATTTTAGTATTCTCGGTGCCGAACAATCCATTATCACGATTCAACGTGAGAGTTTCACAGAAGCGCGGCTGCAGTTCCACACAAGCAAGTAGATCGAATAGGCCAGCCTGGTCCACTCCGACGTCCAAGCCACCCGCTCCTGAAAAGAGTGAGACGGTCCGGAACTTCCTCTTTTGGCGGGATGCAGCGGTCATCGGGTTTGTCATACATTCCTCCCAGCAAGACCGTAACCGTATCAGCGACCAGGTGGACCGACTGCCACCACCCGCAGAGCCGGAGGTTAGTAGCACCCTACGACATCAGCTGACAAGCGACGGGCTACCGTGCCGGGCCGCGCTGCCTGCGATGGCGGCTGAACGGACCGCACCACAGGTTCTACCCGAACAAGACGTCCCGGGCACCAGAGCAATGGGGAAGGCCGGGCGTCGTACTCCACCCAACCTGTCAGGCTGATCAGTTGCTGTCGGTGGTGCCGGCGGGCCGGCACCACCCGCAGCGACGGCTCAGCCCTGGTCGCCCAGCCGGTCCGTGCGAACCGCGCCGACGAACCGGGTCCAGGCCGCCGGGTCGAAACTCAGCGCCGATCCCTGCCGATCCTTGCTGTCCCGTGCGCCGACCACATCGACGAAAGCGGCCACCTCGACGCAATTGCCCTCGCCACCGGACCTGGACGGCTTGCGCCACACCCCGTCACGTCCCATCGGTCATCTCCTTCGCGATCGTCGTCACCAGCTCACGGGACTCGTCCGCGTCGAGCGTCCGCTCACCGAGCGAGCGCCAGGCATCCTCATAGGTCTGGATCTCGTGAGCCTTTTCAAGGTAGACGGCACCGCAAGGGCCGTCCATGTAGATGGTGCTCGGCTCCGGCTCGCGCACGTCGGTCGGAAAATCGAGCATCGTGATGGTTCCTGCTGCGGCCCAGCGGTAGAGCCCGACGCTGAGTGGGAGCACCCGAATCCGGATGTTGTGCTGCTGGCTCGCAATCACCAGGGCGTCGAGTTGCCGACCTATCGCCGCCCGCTCGCGCAACGGTCGACGGAGCACCGCTTCGTTGAGGATCACATCGAGATAGGGAGCCCGGGGCACCGCTCGCGCCAGCAATCGCTGCCGCCGCAGCCGAACTTCGGCTTTGGCCAGTCGCTCGTGTTCACTCAACTGCGGGCTGTCGGTGGCGATGACCTCGGTCATGTACTCGACCGTTTGCAGCAGACCCGGCACGAGATTCGTTTCGTAGTGACGAATCTTCGTCGCGGCGGCCTCCAGCCCGACATAGAGCTTGAACCAGTCTTTGATTGCCTCCCCGTAGCTGTGCCACCAACCGTGCGCCTTGGTTTCCTGGGCCAGAGAACGCATGGTTTCGATGGTTTCTCGCGACGCGCCGTAAACGCGGCACATGGCTTCCACGTCGTTCGGGTGCATCGGCACCTGGCCCGTTTCGTTACGCCAGATCCGGGGCGCCTGACCATTCCAATTCCTTGGCCGCCGCGGTCACCGTGACGTGCGGGCCTTCGCAAAGTTCCCTCAGATATCTGCCGAGCTGCCTACGCGGGACGGTGCTTCCCGAGTCGTCCACGTCATCTCCTTTGGTGTTGTCGCGTAAGGCACCTCATCCCTTGGTCTGCATTCTGCCGTGAAAGATTGCCTCGGGCCAGAGGTGAATTGACCATTGTGGTGCCCGCCGGGGACGCGGCGGGTTCGCGGGGACGGATGCCCTTCCCCGAAACCTCATCCCGGCATCCGTCCCCGCATCGGGCACCAATCAACAGAGGAGAGTCATGGACTCGATCGAGCGCATCCTGGGCGACATTCCGCTTCCGCCCTACGTCACCGCCGAGGATGTCACCTTCGCGGTCCGGGCGATCACCGTGCACGCGCCCGAGCAGTGGCCCGAGGGCCCGCGCTGCCGCAACGACCGGGCGCCCCACCCGTGCCGGCTGCACCGCTGGGGCCAACGGGTGCTCGACCTGCGCGGGCTCACCGACAGGCAGATCCACACGCTCGTCGCCGAGCAGACGGCGCCCGTGCGGTGATCTACGTGACCGGGGAGCGACTGCTGCCGCACCACGTGCGCGCCGCCTACTTCGACCGGCGCTGGCGAGGCTTCGACCCGACCCAGGTACGCGACCACCTCGACCGGGTGGCCGACGAACTCGAACGCCTGAGCCGTGATCTGGTCACCACGCGGACCGAGGCCGAGCGCGTCCGCCAGGCGCTGCGGCAGCGGCAGCGGCAGCGGCAGTCCCAGCATCGCGCCTGCCGTCTCCGTGACCCGGACGCACCGCCGGGCGGGTGGCCACGATGACCGCCCAGCGCTGGATCATCCACCTGCCCACCACGCTGACCAGCGTCGACGAGGCAGCCGCCCTCGCGGTGACGCTGCGCGAGTCGCTCGGCCACGTCACTGTCATCGACTTCGGCGAGACCACGCTGAGCGAGGAGGACAGCCAGTTCGTGCGTACCCGGATCTGTTGCGACGCCCGGCTCGACGGCGCCGGCCGGTGCGGCCACCGCAACGACCACGACGGCCCTTGCAGCGCGTGACCCGGCACCAAGCGGCGGCGTCAGGGGCGAGGGCGGTCGCGGTCCTTGGACGGCTGGACCCGCTTCGGCTCGCCGGGCATCTTCGGGTATTCCGGCGGGTAGGGCATGTCGCCCAGCCCGTCCGCGGCGTCCCGCTCGGCCCACTCCAGCAGCGGCGTGATGTCCCACGGTGCGTCGTCGATGCCGGCGTGCGGGTCACCGCGCTCGGCGAACCGGGCCGGCACCGTACCGAGGTGGAAGTCGTCCGGGTCGACCTGCGGCAGCTCGTCCCAGTCGACCGGGGTGGAGACGGTGGCGCGGCCGTTGGCGCGCAGTGAGTACGCGCAGGCGATGGTGCGGTCCCGCGCCATCTGGTTGAAGTCGACGAAGACCCGCTCGCCGCGCTCCTCCTTCCACCAGGCGGTGGTGACCAGCTCGGGGCGGCGGCGTTCCAGCTCGCGGGCCAGCGCGATGGTGGCCCGGCGCACCTCCACGAACGTCCAGCGCGGCTGGATGCGCAGGTAGACGTGCACGCCCCGGCCGCCGGAGGTCTTCGGCCAGCCGGGCACGCCCAGCTCGTCGAGCAGCCCGCGCAGCTCACCGGCGGCGGTCACCGCGGCGGCGAAGTCGGTGCCGGGTTGCGGGTCGAGGTCGACGCGCAGCTCGTCGGGGCGGTCGGTGTCGGCGGCGCGCACCGGCCACGGGTGGAACACCACTGTGCCCATCTGCGCCGCCCAGGCCACGTGCGCCAGGTCGGCCGGGCACAGCTCGTCGGCCGGGCGGCCGCTGGGGAAGGCGATCCGCGCGGTGCTGACCCACGGCGGCACGCCCCGCTGGGGCACCCGCTTCTGGAAGAACATCTCCCCCTCGATGCCGTCGGGGAAGCGCTGGAGCGTGGTGGGCCGGTCGCGCAGGGCGCGCATGATCCCGTCGCCGACTGCGAGGTAGTAGCGGAAGACGTCGGCCTTGGTGAAGCCGCGCTGCGGGAAGATCACCCGATCGGGGCTACTCAGCCGCACCGTGTGCCCGGCTACCTCGATCTCCTCGACCGCGCTCCTGCCCGCCATCACGCGACCATATGCGATGCCACCGACACCCGACGTACCGTGGAACGGTGAGTCTTTCCGACAACGAACTGCCCCGTACCGAGGATGAATGGCGCGTCCGGCTGAGCCCCGAGGAGTTCCGGGTGCTCCGCGAGGCCGGCACCGAGGCGCCCTGGACCGGTGAGTACGTCGACACCAAGACCCCCGGGGTCTACCACTGCCGGGCCTGCGGGCTGGAACTGTTCCGCAGCCAGGACAAGTTCGACTCGCACTGCGGCTGGCCGAGCTTCGACGACGCCATCCCGGGCGCGGTCAAGGAGATCCCGGACAACACGCTCGGCATGCGGCGCGTGGAGATCCGCTGCGCGCGCTGCGACAGCCACCTCGGGCACGTCTTCGAGGGTGAGGGCTTCACCCCGAAGGACACCCGGCACTGCGTCAACTCGATCTCGGTGCGGCTGGAGCCCAGCGCCGGCTGACGGCGGCGTCACAGCCGCAGCAGGCCGCCGGCCTCGTCCACCTGGTCGGCGGCCTCGTCGTCCAGCCACACCCCGCCGGTGGCGAGGTAGCGGAAGCGGTACTCCCCCGGCGCGAGCCGGACCGTCACGGTACGGGTGCCGTCGCGCCGCGGCACCAGCTCGTGCCGGCCGGGCTCCCACCCGTTGAAGCAGCCGACCACGCTGACCGTGCCGGCCGGGGTGTCCCGGGGCAGCGAGAACGTCACCCGGGTCTGGTTGCCGAAGAGCCTGTTGCGCTTGATCACGAATCCTCCGGGGATTTTCGGCGGTCACAGGAGTCAACGCGCGACACGCCGGGAGCGACTCGCCGTGGGGCCGGATCAGGTTCGCCGGTTCCGGTTGCTCGAAGGTGTCCTCTGCGCGACTCTCGGATGACAGGTCCGTTTTCGGGGGGTTTCGCATGGCTGCCTGCGAGGTTTGCGGCAACGACTACTGGATGGCGTTCGAGGTGCGCACCGTCGACGGGTCGCGGCACACGTTCGACTGCTTCGAGTGCGCGGTGCACAAGATGGCGCCGATCTGCGAGCACTGCCAGATCAAGATCGTCGGGCACGGCGTCGAGGTCTCCGGCCGCTTCTTCTGCTGCGCCCACTGCGCCCGCGCCGTCGAGGGCGAGCAGGGCGCCGAGGTACGCGACGCGGTCGGCGCCCGCCCCGCCTGACGCGGGCCGATCCCGGGGCACCACCAGCGTCGATCTCCGTCTACCATCCCTCCGGTGCCCCGACGGTTGATCATCGCGGTGACCCTGGTCGCCACCCTCACCGGCTGCGGTTCCGTCACCGAGCCCGGTACCGCGACCGCCCCCGATCCGGCGCTCGTCGCGCCCTCGCCCACCGACGGCGGCACCGCCGCGGCGCTGCGCGACCGGTACGCCGCGACCGGCAGCCTGGCCGGCCTGGCCGAGAAGCCCGAGCACGCCAGCGAGCGGCTCGACTCCGACGGTGTCGCCTGCGGTCGCCCCCTGCCCCTGCTCGACCGGCGGCTCGTCGCGTCCACCCGCGTCTTCGTCACGCCGGAGGGAACCCCGGCCGGCGAGTTCGTCGAGATCGTCCAGGAGACGGTGGTCTACCCGGACGAGCCGACGGCCGCGGACGCGGTACGGCAGGTCTTCGGCGTGCTGGAGGCGTGCGAGCGCGACGAGGAGGGCGGCCAGGTGACCGCCGGACACACCGCGGCGGACCTGCCCGCCGGGCTGGGCGTGCCGGGCCGGGTGGTGTCGGCGACCATGACCGTTTCCGACGGCACGCGCTTCCCGCACCGCTACGGCTGCCTGCACCACGGCCGGGTGACCCAGTGCGTCGCAGTCTGGACCCGCTCGGCGGCCGACACCGGCACCTGGTTCGAGCGCGCCGTCACCGCCACCGCCACCGGGCTGCGCACGTCGAAGGGCTGAGAACCGCGCCAGGGGGAGCACGAGTGACCGGAGACGCGCCGCCTACCCTGGGCCGATGCCCGTCGAGTCCCACCTGGCCGGCTTCGCCGACCTGGACGCCCGTACCTTCCACGACCTGCTCCGGCTGCGCATCGACGTGTTCGTGGTCGAGCAGTCCTGCCCGTACCCGGAACTGGACGGCCGGGACGTCGAGCCCGGCACCCGCCACCTGTGGCTGAGCGGTGACGGCGCCGTGGTCGCGTACCTGCGGATCCTGGCCGACCCCGGCGGCGTCGCACGGATCGGACGGGTCGTGGTGGCGCCGGCGGCGCGCGGCGCGGGCCTGGCCGGTGCGCTGATGACCGAGGCCCTGGCCGTGGTGGGTGACCGGCCGTGCGTGCTCGACGCGCAGACGCACCTGGTCGGCTTCTACGCCGGGTTCGGCTTCACCGTCGACGGCCCCGGCTACGTCGAGGACGGCATCCCGCACACCCCGATGCGCCGCGACCCGACTCATTGACGTTTGTCGCTTTTTGTGGCACCGTGCGGGCGGAGCCGCCACGCGGGAGAGGGCAACTCCCGACAGTCCGGGCGTCGTGCACCGACACCCATCCCGGAGGCTTTCCCATGTCCACTCCGTACCGCCGCCCCTTACCGCTCGCGGCGGCGATCCTCGCCGTCTGCGCGGTGGTGGCGGCGCTGCTCACCACCGCGTTCTCCGGCCCGGCCTCGGCGCACGGGTCGGTTGTCGACCCGGCCTCGCGCGCCTACAGCTGCTGGCAGCGCTGGGGCGGTGACTTCCAGAACCCGGCCATGGCCACCCAGGACCCGATGTGCTGGCAGGCGTGGCAGGCCGACCCGAACGCCATGTGGAACTGGAACGGCCTGTTCCGCGAGGGCGTGGCCGGCAACCACCAGGGCGCCATCCCGGACGGGCAGCTGTGCAGCGGCGGACGCACCCAGAGCGGCCGGTACAACGCGCTCGACACCGTCGGCGCCTGGAAGACCGTGCCGGTCACCAACAGCTTCCGGGTCAAGTTCTTCGACCAGGCCAGCCACGGCGCCGACTACATCCGGGTGTACGTGACCAAGCAGGGTTTCAACGCGCTCACCTCGCCGCTGCGCTGGAGCGACCTGGAACTGGTCGGCCAGATCGGCAACACCCCGGCCAGCCAGTGGACGCGTGAGGTGGACGGCGTGTCCATCCAGATCCCGGCGAACGCGCCGGGCCGCACCGGCCGGCACATCGTCTACACCATCTGGCAGGCCAGCCACCTGGACCAGTCCTACTACCTGTGCAGCGACGTGGACTTCGGCGGGTCCGGCCCGACCACCCCGCCGACCAGCACGCCGCCCACCAGCACCCCGCCCACCAGCACCCCGCCGACGAGCACGCCGCCCACCAGCACGCCGCCGACCAGCCCGCCCCCGACCACGCCGAACCCGGCCGGTGGCTGCACCGCGACGTACGCGATCACCGGTTCGTGGGGCGGCGGTTTCCAGGCCGAGGTGAAGGTGACAAACGGCAGCGGTTCACCGATCCGCGGCTGGTCGGTGAGCTGGAACTACCAGAACGGCCAGCAGGTCAACTCGGCGTGGAACGCCACTGTCACCACCAGCGGGACGCTGGTGACGGCACGCAACGTGGCCTACAACGGCTCGCTCGCGCCGGGTGCCAGCACCTCGTTCGGCTTCACCGGCTCGGCCGGTGCGACGAACCCGGTGCCCGGCATCCTGTCCTGCACGACGACCGCCTGACGGGGCTCCGGCCGGGACCGCGCTCGCGGTCCCGGCCGGGCACCCTCAGACCAGGCAGTTGACGATGTCGGCGACCGGGCGGCGGCGGCCGGTGTAGAACGGGATCTCCTCCCGCACGTGCCGGCGGGCGCCGGAGGCGCGCAGGTCGCGCATGAGATCCACGATCCGGTGCAGCTCGTCGGCCTCGAACGCCAGCATCCACTCGTAGTCGCCGAGCGCGAACGAGGCGACCGTGTTGGCCCGCACGTCCGGGTAGCCCCGGGCCATCTTGCCGTGCTCGGACAGCAGCTCACGCCGCTCGGCGTCGGGCAGCAGGTACCACTCGTACGAGCGCACGAACGGGTAGACGCACAGGTAGGCGCGCGGCTGCTCGTCGGCCAGGAACGCCGGAATGTGGCTCTTGTTGAACTCGGCCGGGCGGTGCAGCGCCATCTGCGACCAGACCGGGGTGAGCGCCCGGCCCAGCGTGGTGCGGCGGAACCGCAGGTACGCGTCCTGGAGCGCGTCGCTGGACGACGAGTGCCACCAGATCATCAGGTCGGCGTCGGCGCGCAGCCCAGCCACGTCGTACGTGCCCCGGATCGTGACGTCCTTGCCGGCCAGCTCGGTGAAGAGCGACTCGACCTCGTCGACGACGTTCTCCCGCAGCGACGGCAGCGGGCTGGTGGCCCGGTACACCGACCACATGGTGTAGCGGATGGTCTCGTTGAGCTCCCGCAGCCGCGCCGCGTTGGTCTGCTCGGTCATGCTGCCGATCCTCCCAGTGCCGTGATGATCTCTTCGGCCGCCGTCTCGCCGGAGCGGACGCAGACCGGAATGCCGACGCCGTCGTAGCCGGCCCCGGCCACCGCAAGCGTCGGATGGGCGGCGCGCAACGCCGTCCGGACCGCCGCCACCCGGGCGGTGTGCCCGGGCGTGTACTGCGGCAACGCGCCACCCCACCGCTGCACGTGCCGGGCCACCGGGACCGGCAGCGGCGCGCCGAGCACAGCCGACAGCTCCCGGTGCACCGCGTCGGCCAGGTCGTCGTCGGTGAGCTGAAGCGACGTCTCGTCGCCGTACCGGCCGACCGAGGCGCGCACCAGCGCCAGCCCGTCCGGCCGCCGCAGGTGCCCCCACTTCGTGGTGAAGAACGTCGACGCCTTGATCGTCAGCCCCTCGCCGGCCGGCACCAGGAAGCCGGACAGCTCCGGCAGGGCCGGGCCGGGCAGCGCGAGCGTGATCAGGGCGACGCTGGCGTAGTCGAGCGCGCCGACCGTGTCGGCCGCCTCGGGCGCGGCGGCGGCGAGCAGCCGGGCGGCCGGGCGGGCCGGCACCGCGAGCAGCACCGCGTCGGCCTCGACGTGCTCGGCGTCGCGGGTCGGCCCGACGGTGAGCCGCCAGCCGTCCGGGGTGCGGCGCAGCTCCCGTACCGCGGCGCCCCGGCGGATCGTCGCACCGCTCGCCGTCGCCGCCGCCGCGACCAGCGTGCTCAGCCCGCCGGCGAGGGTGCCGAAGACCGGGGCGCCCGGCGCGCGCGGCGCGGCTGCCTGCGCGGCGCGTACCGCACCGACCAGCGTGTGCTCGGCGCGGGCCGCGCGGGCCAGCGCCGGCATCGTGGTGACCAGCGACAGGTCGTCGGCCCGCCCGGCGTACACGCCGCCGAGCATCGGGTCGACCAGCCGCTCCACCACCGCGTCACCGAGACGCTTGCGGACCAGCTCACCGACCGAGGTGTCCTCGCCGTCGGCCAGCAGCGGGTGGCCCGCGTCGCGGTCGGCGTCCGCGGCCGGCGGCGCCACCGCCGCCACCTTGTCCAGATCCCCGGGTACGCCGACGAGCGTGCCGCCCGGCACCGGGCGCAACGTGCCGTCGACCAGCAGGGCCGCCTGCCCGACCGTGGGGTGCACGATCTCCTCGTCCAGGCCGAGGCGGCGGGCCAGCGTCACCGCCGCCGACTCGCCACCGGCCGGGTCGCGCATGAGGAACGACTCGGCGCCGAACTCGACCGGGCCACCGGCCAGCTCACCGGTGAACAGCTTGCCGCCGAGGCGGCCCGACTGCTCGTACACGGTGATCTCGGTGCCCTCGGGAGCCCGGTCGCGCAACCGGACGGCGGCGGCCAGCCCGGTGATCCCGCCACCGACGATCGCCACCCGCCACGGTCGCACCACTGTCTCCTCCTAGCGCTCCGGTCGCGCGGTCAGCTCGTGCACCAGCGCGACCACCCGGGTCAGCACCTCGGGGTCGGTCTCCGGCAGGACGCCGTGACCGAGGTTGAACACGTGGCCGGGAGCGGCCCGGCCCTGCTCGACGATGCGCCGCACCTCGGTCTCCACCGCCGGCCAGGGAGCGAGCAGCACCGTCGGGTCGAGGTTGCCCTGCACCGCCTTGTCCGGCCCGATCCGGCCGGTGGCGACGTCCAGCGGCGTACGCCAGTCCACGCCCACCACGTCGGCCCCGGCCTCGCCCATCGCGCCGAGCAGCTCGCCGGTGCCCACCCCGAAGTGGATCCGCGGCACACCGGCGTCGGCGAGCCCGCCCAGCACGTACGTCGAGTGCGGCAGCACGAAACGGCGGTAGTCGGCCTCGGAGAGCGCGCCGGCCCACGAGTCGAACAGCTGCACCGCGGAGACCCCGGCGTCGATCTGCACCTGGAGGAACGCCAGCGTCACCTCGGCCAGCCGCGCGCACAGCGCGTGCCACAGGTCCGGGTCGCCGTACATCAGCGCCTTCGTCTTGGCGTGCGTACGCGACGGGCCGCCCTCGACCAGGTAGCTGGCGAGCGTGAACGGGGCGCCGGCGAACCCGATCAGCGGGGTGTCGCCCAGCTCGACGACGAGCCGGCGGACCGCCTCGTCCACGTACGACACCTCGTCGCGGCCGATCGGGCTGATCCGCTCGACGTCGGCGGCGGTACGGACCGGCTCGGCCACCACCGGGCCGGTGCCGGGCACGATGTCCAGGTCGACGCCGGCCGCGGCGACCGGCACCACGATGTCGCTGAACAGGATCGCCGCGTCCACGCCGTGCCGGCGCACCGGCTGGAGCGTGATCTCGGTGACCAGCTCGGGCCGGCGGCAGGACTCCAGCATCGGCACGTTGGCCCGGATCTCCCGGTACTCCGGCAGCGACCGGCCGGCCTGGCGCATGAACCAGACCGGGGTGTGCGGGCCCGGCTCGCGCCGGCAGGCGCGGACGAAGGGCGAGTCGGCCGGCCCGCCGCGGCGGGGTTCTCCGTCTCGGGCGGCAGTGCCCGTGGTGTCGGTGGTCATCGCGGCAATCGTGCCACGCCCCCGGTGCGCGCCCGCGCTCACCGTCCGCATTTGTGACGTAGAAGGAAGGGCACCCGCCCGACGCCTCCGGCAGCGCGTCGCCTTAACCGTCGATCACCCGGCGCGCCGTCGCGCGCCGCGCGGTGAGCGCGCATAGGCTGCCCGCATGGCCCCCCCGATCGCGCTCCCGGAAACGTTCGCTCGCGCGGTCGCGGGGCTGCGGTCGGTGACACCCCGCCCGGAGATCGTCCTGGAGGAGGTCGGCGCGCCGCAGCGGCTGGCCCCGTACGCGTTCGCGCTGTCCGCCGCCGTGATGCGCGACGACGACGAGGTGGCCACCGGCCGGCTGATCCTGCTGCACGACCCGGCCGGGCACGAGGCGTGGCAGGGCACGCTGCGGCTGGTCACGTACGTCACCGCCGAGCTGGAGGTCGACCTGGCCAGCGACCCGCTGCTGCCGGGCGTCGGCTGGACCTGGCTGACCGACGCGCTCGACGTGCAGGGCGCCGGGCACCGGGCGATCGGCGGCACCGTCACCCAGACGCTCTCCACCCGCTTCGGCGAGCTGGCCGGGCCGCCCGCCGCCGGTGACATCGAGATCCGCGCCTCCTGGACGCCGCTGCGCGCCGACCTCGGCCCGCACCTGCTCGGCTGGTGCACGCTGCTGGCCTCCACGGCCGGCCTGCCGCCGCCCGGTGTCACCGCGCTGCCCACCCGCCGCTCGGCGGGCGCCGCCTGACCGTCGTACCCTCTCCGCCGCCCGGCCGGCTCCGCCGCTGACGCCCGATGCGCGAAGGCCGCCCCGGGCGAGCCGGGGCGGCCTTCGGGCGGACGCGGTCAGAGGTAGTTCTCGGCCTCGTCGCAGACCTTGTCCAGGCCCTTGTTGGCCGCCTCGAAGCCGGCCCGGTCGCCGCGCGACGCCGCCGCGATGGCGGTGGTCAGCTTGTCCAGGCAGCTCGCGATGACCTTCTTCTGCCGGGCCTGCTCGTCCCGGTCGTTCTTGGTGCCGGTCAGGTCCTGCTGGGTGTCCGACAGCCGCTCCTGGACCGTCTTCAGCTCACCCTTGAGCTTCTCGATCTCCTGCTGGTTCGCCGAGATCGTGCCGTCACGCTGGCTGACCGTCTGCCGGGACTTGTCCAGCTCGCCGTTCGTGGAGACGTACAGGAACGTCATCACGCCGCCGAAGACGAACAGCAACGCGGCCACGAGGCCGAGCACCAGCGCGGCCCACTTCCGGCCGCCGCCGGTCGCCGGCGCGGCGGCCGGCGGGCCGTACGGGCCGGGCGGCCCGGACATCGGCGGCGGCGCGAAGCCGGGGCCGGACACCGGCGGAGCGGACGCCGGCGGGACCGACATCGGCTGCGCGTAGCCGGGGGCGGAGACCGGCGGGACGGATACCGGCGGCGCCGACATCGGCTGCGCCGGCGGGGGCACCGGGGCGGTGCCCGGCGGGACGGATACCGGCGGCGCCGACATCGGCTGCGCCGGCGGGGGCACCGGGGCGGTGCCCGGCGCGTATCCCGGCTGTCCCGGCGCGGCGGGCTGGTATCCGCCGTACCCGGGAGCGCCGTCGGACGCGGTGGGCTGGTGCAGGGTCGGCGCGGGCTGGTTCGGGTCGTACTGCTGGGGCGCGGGCCGGCTGCCGTACGGGTTGCCGTAGACCGTGCCCCCCGGCGCCGGGGGCGGGTTGTCGCCCCCGGCCGGTGGGTAGGACATGTCGTTCCTCCAGATGTGCTGGTCCCCCGCGGGGTGGCCCGATGGGCCGGGGTCGATGCGGTGCGGCCGGGCCGGTGTGGCCACCGGTCAGCAGAGCCGGAACCGGTCGCAGGCGGTCTTGATCGGCACGGCGAGCCCGATGCCCTCGGCGTTACGGGCCTTGGCCGTGGCGATGCCGACGACCTCCTTCGAACCGTTGATCACCGGGCCGCCGGAGTTGCCCGGGTTGATCGGCGCGTCGAACTGGATCACCGGTCCGCCGCCGCGCTCGTCCTCACGGAACGCGCTGACCACGCCCGTGGTGACGCTGTCCTGCAACCCGAGCGGCGCGCCGACCACGATGATCTGCTGGCCGGACCGCACCGGGGCGCCGGCCGCGACCAGCCCGGTGAACTTGGCGGTGGTCCGGAGCTGCGCCAGGTCCTTGTCCTTGTCGGTGGCGATGATGGTCGCCTCGAACCGCTGGTCCTTGCGCTCCAGGAACACCTTGCGCTCACCGGCGGTGAAGACCGCCTCGACCACGTGGAAGTTCGTCAGCAGCGTGGTGCCGCCGCCCGACGGCGCCTTGCCGACGGCGAACGCGGTACCGGTGAACTGCCCGGCCCGCACCCGGAACACGCTCGGCAGCACCGCGCTGGCCACCGCCTCCGGGTTGAAGGCCGCGTCGGCCTGCTTCTCCAGGCTGCCGGCGCGCTGCTCCAGGCCGTCGAGCCGGCCGGCGTCCGCGCCCTGCCCCTCGGCCATCCGCTTGTCGGCGGCGGCGAGCCGGTCGTCGAGCCGGTAGATCTGGTACGCCTGCACGCCGGTGACCACTGTCAGCACGGCGGCCAGGGCCAGCGCCACCACCGCCACCCGGCTGCGCCGGGACGCCGGGCCGGCCGGGCCGCCCAGGGGCGCGGGCTGACCCGGGTACGCGGGGCCCGGCTGCGACGGCCCGGACACCGGCTGGCCCGGATAGGCGGGCGCGGACACGGGCGGGCCCGGGTACGACGGGCCGCCGCCGGACGGGCCCGGATACGACGGTGCGGGCTGCCGGTCCGGGTACGACGACGGCCCCGCCCCGCCCGGATACGACGGCGTCGCGGGGACCGGCTGTCCCGGATACGACGGCGACGCGGCCGGCTGACCCGGGTACGCCGGAGCGGCGGACCGGGAGGTCTGCGCCGGTACGGCGCCGAAGGACGACGGCTGGGCCGGTGCGGCGCCGTAGGACGACGGCTGGGCCGGTGCGGCGCCGTAGGACGACGGCTGGGCCGGTGCGGCGCCGTAGGACGACTGGCCCGGCTGGGAAGGTGTGGTGCCGTAGGACGGCGGCTGGACGGCGGCCCGAGCCGAGGACGCCGGGTGGCCGGGCGTGCCGCTCCACTCGGATCCACCGGCGAACGGCACCGGGGCCGAGCCGGCGGGCGGGGCGAAGCGCGGCGGCAGCGGCCCCGGCCGGTCGGCCGCCGTGTCGCCGCCGACCTGCCCCGGCACGTCGTCGCCGGTTCCGTACCCGCCTGTCATGCTCGACCGTCCTCCCCGTCGGCTTCCGCCGACGCCCCCCGACCGCTGTGGCACGGCCCGTACGCCGTTCGCGGCTCGATGGACCGTACCGGCGGGAACGGGCTTTGTCTTCCCCCTTGTCCGACCCTCTCACGGCCCCGCAACCCGCACCTTTCCGGTCACCTGACGGCCATCGCGCCGACACGCGCCCGACCGGCTGCGCACACCGGATCGTCCGGCCTACTAGGGTTGTCAGGTGACCGACGAACCACCCCTGCGCCGTCGGGCCGCCGAAAGCCGTACCGGAGAGGCGTCCGCCGATCCGACGTCGGCCCTGCCGGAGCCGGCGGACGCGGGGACCGAGACCGACCCGGGCGCGGCCGTCCCCCTGACCGCGCCGCGCGACGGCACGCCCGCCCCGGTGGCCACACCTGCCGAGTTGGACGAGGTCGTGGCCCGCTTCGCGGCCGGCACCGGCCCGGTGGCCCTGGACGCCGAACGCGCCTCCGGCTACCGCTACAGCCAGCGCGCCTATCTGGTGCAGCTGCGCCGCGGCGGCTCCGGCACCGCGCTCATCGACCCGCTGCCGCTGCCCGACCTGTCCGCCCTGGACGCGGCGATCGCCGAGACCGAGTGGGTGCTGCACGCGGCCAGCCAGGATCTCGCCTGCCTGGCCGAGGTGGGTCTGCGCCCGCGCCGGTTGTTCGACACCGAACTGGCCGCCCGGCTGGCCGGGTTCGAGCGGGTCGGCCTGGCCGCGCTGACCGAACAGCTGCTCGGGTTCAGCCTGGAGAAGCACCACTCCGCCGCCGACTGGTCCAGCCGGCCGCTGCCGGAGTCCTGGCTGACGTACGCGGCGCTCGACGTGGAGCTGCTCGTGGACCTGCGCGACGCGCTGGACGAGGAGTTGCAGCGGCAGGGCAAGTCCGGCTGGGCGGCGGAGGAGTTCGACGCGCTCGTGCGCAACGGCGCCCGCCCGCCGCGCGTCCGCGCCGAGCCGTGGCGGCGCACGTCCGGCATCCACCGGGTACGCGGCGCGCGCGCCCAGGCCCGGGTGCGTTCCCTCTGGTACGCGCGGGACCAGATCGCTGCCCGCCGGGACGCCGCGCCGGGCCGGGTGCTGCCCGACTCGGCCATCGTGGCGGCCGCCGAGCTGGACCCGAAGGACGAGAAGACGCTGCTCACGCTGCCCGGGTTCGGTGGGCGGTCGGTGCGCCGGCTGGCGCGTACCTGGCTGGCGGCGCTGGACGACGCGCGCCAGCTGCCGGACGACGCGCTGCCGGTGAGCCCGACGGTGGAGGGGCCGCCTCCGCCGCACCGGTGGGCCGAACGCGACCCGGTGGCGGCCGGCCGGCTGGCCCGCGCCCGGGAGGTGGTGGTCGGCACCGCCGGGGCGCACCGCCTGCCGGCGGAGAACCTGATCGCACCGGACTCGATCCGCCGGCTGGCGTGGCAGCCGCCCGCGGAGATCACCGACGAGACGGTCGCGGAGACGCTGCGCGGGTTCGGTGCCCGCGAGTGGCAGATCGGTCTGCTGCTGCCCGCTCTTACCGAGGCGCTGCGCACCCCCCAGCAGTAACGTCGGTGGCAGGTGTGAGGTGGGCCACGCGGGGGGTGGTGCCACGTTTGGTTACTGGCGAGTAGCATCCGGGGAAATGCCCGTGCCGAGGGAGGCTCCAAGTGCCCCGTGAAGTCCGGGATGTCGTCTTCGTCGACGGCGTCCGTACCCCGTTCGGCAAGGCGGGTGGGATGTACGCCAACACCCGCGCCGACGATCTGGTGATCCGCTGCATCCGCGAGCTGATGCGCCGCAACCCGCAACTGCCGCCGGAGAAGGTGGAGGAGGTGGCCATCGCCGCCACCACCCAGATCGGTGACCAGGGCCTGACCATCGGCCGCACCGCCGCCCTGCTGGCCGGCCTGCCCAAGACCGTGCCCGGCTTCGCCATCGACCGGATGTGCGCCGGCGCGATGACCGCCGTCACCACGGTGGCCAGCGGCATCGCAGTGGGCGCGTACGACGTGGCGATCGCCGGCGGCGTCGAGCACATGGGCCGCCACCCGATGGGCGAGGGCGTCGACCCCAACCCGCGCATCGTCGCGGAGAAGCTGGTCGACCCGTCCGCCCTGGTGATGGGCTCCACCGCGGAGAACCTGCACGACCGCGTCCCGCACATCACCAAGGAGCGCACCGACGCGTTCGCGCTGGCCTCACAGCAGAAGACCGCGAAGGCGTACGCCAACGGCAAGCTCCAGGGCGACCTGGTGCCGGTGGCGGTCCGCGACCCGGAGGCGGGCTGGGGCCTGGCCACTGTGGACGAGGCGCCCCGGGACACCTCGATGGAGAAGCTGGCCGGGCTGAAGACTCCGTTCCGGCCGCACGGCAAGGTCACCGCCGGTAACGCGGCCGGCCTGAACGACGGCGCCACCGCCGCGCTGCTGGTCGCCGAGGAGACCGCCCGCGAGCTGGGCCTGCCGGTCGGCATGCGCCTGGTGTCGTTCGGCTTCGTCGGCGTCGAGCCCGAGGTGATGGGCGTCGGCCCGATCCCGTCGACCGAGAAGGCGCTGCGCATCGCCGGCCTGAGCATCGACGACATCGGCCTGTTCGAGCTGAACGAGGCGTTCGCGGTGCAGGTGCTCGCCTTCCTCGACCACTTCGGCATCGCCGACGACGACCCGCGGGTCAACCCGTGGGGCGGCGCGATCGCCATCGGTCACCCGCTCGCGTCCTCCGGCGTCCGGCTGATGACCCAGCTCGCCCGCCAGTTCGCCGAGCACCCCGAGGTCCGCTACGGCCTCACCGCCATGTGCATCGGCATCGGCATGGGCGGCACCGTGATCTGGGAGAACCCGCACTGGGAGGGTGGAGACAAGTGAGCCTCGCCGCACCGAACGAGGTCGTCACCAAGGCGCTGCTGCGCCAGGTGGCCGTACCCGGGCTGGACCGGCCCGCCGCCCTCATCACCCTGGACAACGGCTTCGACCACACCAAGCCGAACACCTTCGGCCCGGCCGGCCTGACCAGCCTGGACGAGGCGATCACCGCCGCGCTGGCGGCCGAGCCGGCGTTCATCGCGGTCACCGGCAAGCCGTACATCTTCTGCGTGGGCGCGGACATCACCAGCCTGCCCGCGCTGGAGAACCGCGAGCAGGCGCTGGAGATCGGGCGGCTGGGCCACCGGGTCTTCGCCCGGCTCAAGGACAGCGGCGTCCCCACCTTCGCGTTCGTCAACGGCGCGGCGATGGGCGGCGGCCTGGAGCTGGCGCTGCACTGCCACTACCGGACCCTGTCGGCGGGCGCGGCGGCCCTGGCGCTGCCCGAGGTCTCGCTCGGCCTGATCCCCGGCTGGGGCGGTACGCAGCTGCTGCCGAACCTGATCGGCATCCCGGCCGCGACGCAGGTGATCATCCAGAACCCGCTGATGCAGAACAAGATGCTCAAGCCGAAGCAGGCGGCCGAGATGGGCATCGCGGACGTGCTGCTGGAGCCGGCCGACTTCCTGGAGCGGTCGCTGGAGTGGGCCGCCGGCGTGGTCCGGGGCGAGGTCACCGTGACCCGTCCCGAGGTCGACAAGGACATGTGGGCGGGCGTGCTCTACTTCGCCCGGCAGACCCTGGACCAGCGGCTGCACGGCGCGGTCCCGTCCGCGTACAAGGCGCTGGACCTGCTGGAGACGGCGAAGGACGCCGACTTCGCCACCGGCACCGCGGCGGAGGACGAGGCCCTCGCGGGCCTGATCTTCTCCGAGGAGCTGCGCAGCGGCCTGTACGCCTTCGACCTGGTGCAGCGGCGGGCCAAGCGCCCGGCCGGCGCGCCGGACAAGGGCCTGGCCCGTCCGGTCACCAAGGTGGGCATCGTCGGCGCCGGCCTGATGGCCAGCCAGCTCGCGCTGCTGTTCGCCCGGCGGCTCCAGGTGCCGGTCGTGATGACCGACCTGGATCAGTCCCGGGTGGACAAGGGCGTCGGCTACGTGCACACCCAGATCGAGAAGGCCGTCAGCAAGGGCCGGATGGACAAGGGCACCGCGGCCAAGCTGTACGGCCTGGTGTCCGGCTCGGTCGACAAGTCCGTCTTCGCCGACGCCGACTTCGTCATCGAGGCCGTGTTCGAGGACCTGGGCGTCAAGAAGCAGGTCTGGGCCGAGCTGGAGAAGATCGTCAAGCCGGAGGCGGTGCTCGCCACCAACACCAGCTCGCTGTCCATCACCGAGATGGCCGCCGAGCTGGAGCACCCGGAGCGGGTGGTCGGCTTCCACTTCTTCAACCCGGTCGCGGTGCTGCCGCTGCTGGAGATCGTCCGCGGTGAGCGGACCGACGACGCCACGCTGGCCACCGCGTTCGCGGTCGGCAAGCAGCTCAAGAAGTCGTCGGTGCTGGTGAAGGACGCCCCGGCGTTCGTGGTGAACCGGCTGCTGACCCGCTTCCTCGGCACCGTGTTCGCCGCCGTCGACCAGGGCACCCCGCTGGACGTGGCGAACAGCGCGCTGGACCCGCTGGGCCTGCCGATGCGTCCGCTGGCGCTGCTGCAGCTCGTCGGCCCGGCCGTGGCGTACCACGTCGGCGGCACCCTGCACGAGGCGTTCCCGGACCGGTTCGGGGTCAGCGAGAACCTCAAGCGGATCGCCGACTCGGGTCAGCCGATCGTGGTCGACGACCAGATCAACGACGAGGTGGCGAAGCTGCTCGTGGTCGGTGACGAGCCGCTGACCGCCGAGCAGGTCCGGCAGAACGCGCTGGACGCGCTGGCGCAGGAGATCCGGCTCATGCTCGACGAGGGCGTCGTCGCCGAGGCGCAGGACATCGACCTGTGCATGATCCTCGGCGCCGGCTGGCCGTTCCACCTGGGCGGCGTCACGCCGTACCTGGACCGGACCGGCACCTCCGAGCGGGTGACCGGCAAGCGGTTCCTGCCGCGCGGCGTGGCAAGCCTGCGCTGACCGGCCGCAACGCATCGATCGCGGTGGTCGGGCTGTCCGTTCCGGACGGTCCGGCCACCGCGATCGGCGTCTGCGGTCCAGGTCACGGGTAGGTCGCGGTTTTCCGTCGTCGTCCCTTGTCGGGACAGCGGGCTGTCGGTGGTGCTGGCTACGATCACGCGTCCAGTTTTCTCACAGGAGCTGCCTACATGTCCCAGCCGCCGTCCAGTCCCTACTCCGGCAACTACCCCTCCCCCCAGCAACAGCCCGGTGGCTACCAGCCGCCGCAGCAGCCGCAGTACGGCGGTGACTACCCGCAGACTCCGCAGCAACCGCAGTACGGCGGCCAGCTCGGTGCGCCGGTCCCGCCGAAGAAGAAGTCCGGCGTCGGCAAGATCCTGCTGATCGTCCTCGCCGTGGTCCTGGTGCTCTGCGTCGGCGGCGGTGTCGCCGCCTACTTCGCCACGAAGGACACCGTCGACGAGGTGGTCACCGCCACCAAGACCCGGGTGGTCGAGCCGCAGACGCTCGGCGGCCGGGCGAAGGTCACCGACCCGCAGCTGCAGTCCGCCGCGGCGCAGATGAAGTCCGAGCTCAGCAAGGACGTGCCGGACGCGACCAGCACTGTCGGCGCCTTCTACGGCGACCCGGCCAAGAAGGACCTGGTCATGATCGTCGCGGTGTCCGGCCTCATGGCGGACCCGAAGAAGGAGCTGGCCGACGCCACCGCGGCGGTCACCCCGGACCTGGCCACCAAGGACTTCAAGACGGTCGACGCGGGCCCGCTCGGCGGCGACGCCAAGTGCTCCGACGGCAAGGCGTCGGACGTGCCGGTGGCCGTCTGCATCTGGGTCGACCGGGGCAGCCTCGGCATGGTGGTGGTCTACTTCAAGTCCGCGGCCGAGCTCCAGTCGGAGTTCGTGACGATGCGCGGCGAGATCGAGAAGCAGGACTGACACCCGTCACGCACCGGGCCCCCGCCGTGACGGCGGGGGCCCGGTGTCGTTTCCGGATCAGGCGGACGCGGCCCGTTCGGCGGGGCTCCGGCAGACGCAGAACTCGTTGCCCTCGGGGTCGGCCAGCACCACCCAGCCGGTCCCGTCCGGCCGGCGCCGGTCGGCCACCAGCGTGGCGCCCAGCTCACGCAGCCGCGCCACCTCCTCGTCCCGGGTGCCCTCGGCCGCGTGCAGGTCGAGATGGAACGCGCCCTTGCCGTGCCGCTCGCCCACCTCGACGAACAGCAGGTCGGGGCCGTGCCCGCCGGGTGCGGCCAGGACCGCCTCCGGGTCGCCCGGGTGGTCGTCGTCGGCGAGCCGGCGGTCGAGCACGCGGGCCCACCAGACGGCCAGGGTGTACGGGTCGTCGGATTCGACGGTCACGCAGTGGATCTGTGCACTCATGGTGCTTCCTCCTGTGGGGAGCGCGCCCCGACGGAGTGGGAACGTCAGCGGGGAACGCGGGGCGCGGGACGGTTCACGACGGACATCGACCACACCCCCTTCCACCTCTCGGGCTGACCCGATGATCATGCCATCGCCGATCGGCCGGGACAAGCCGCCGGCCCGGCCCCGCGGGTGCGGGACCGGGCCGGCGGGCACTGCCGCGTCACGGGCCGACGAAGACCGCCTTCGCGCGCCAGTCGACGCCGTCGACCGCCGGGCCGCTGCGCACCGTGAACGTCCCCGACGGAGCACCGCTCACCCAGTCGACGGCGGACAGGTCGCCGGTGCTCCGGTTCACCTTGTAGAGCGTGGAGCCGGCCACGAAGAGCGCGCCCGCGTCGGCGAACCCGCTCGCCCCGGACACGGAGAACCGGTCGGCGCCGACCACACCGCTGTCCGGGGTGAACCAGCGCCAGAACAGGCCGTTCTGCCCGGACAGCGAGTAGTAGAGCCGCCCGCCGGTGTAGAACATGCCGGTCACGTTCGGGATCTCGGCGTAGAAGCCGGTGGTCGCGCCGACGTACGTCTGCCCGGCCGGACCGGAGTTGGTCACCACGGTGTCCCAGTACGGGTCGTGGTACGGGTCCACCAGCTCGGGCGTGCCGAACGTGGTGCCGTCGAACGTCCGCCGGTACAGCGCGCCGTCAGCGCCGTAGAACACCGTTCCGCCTACCCAGAACGCGCCACGCGCGCCCGCCCAGACGGTCCCGTCCGCGTCGGCCACCGGGGCCGGCGCGCCGACGGCGGTCTGCCCGTCGTACGAGCGCACCTGCACGGGCGAGCCGGCGCCGCTGGGCGGAGGGCCGGTCTTGACGATCTCGATGGCGTTGACCAGCGGGTTCTCCCGCACGTGGCGGAACTCGACGTCGATCGAGCCGTCGCTGACCACCGTGAACTCCCGCATGGTGCCCACGTCGTGCCCGGCGGTGGCGGACAGGTCGAGGTCGTCGAGGACGACACCGCCCTCCAGCGCGACGTCGAAGATCCGCGTGCCGGCGTTGGCGGTGCCCGCGTACCGGTTGGCCAGGTAGAGCCGCACGTGCACCTCGGTGCCGGTGGCCACCGGGAACTGCCAGGTCATCTCCGTCCCGCCGGACGGGTCGTACCGTTCGTCGTTGTAGAGCACGGCCGGGGTGCCGGCCGGCACCGTCGAGTCCACGGTGGGGGCGGTGGTGTAGCTGGACGTGCTGCTGCCGGTGTTGCGGTACGGGCTGGGGCTGGAGTTCGTGTCGGCCGCCCAGTCCGGCCCGCCGTCGGTGGCGGCGACGGACGAGCCGCCCGCGTTCACCCGGTGCAGCACGTTCGTCGGCTGCGGCAGGCCGGCCTGGTACACGTTGCCGGGCAGCGTCGCCGTGGTGGTCGGGTGCGGGGCCTTGCCGCCGGCGAGCGGGAAGAACGCGATCCGCTCCCGCCGGTACTGGAAGTTGCCGATCCAGAGTGTGTCGCCGCCGATCCAGAGCCCGGACTCGGTGACGAGCATCTCGGACGCGCCGATGCCGCGCGGGTGCCGGCCCGGGTTCCAGGACAGCGGCAGGCCGTTGACCGGGTCGAGCGCGGCGATGCTGGCCCGGCCGACCGCGCCGGCCCGGGCGTTGTCGGTGCCCGTGGTGTTGTTCAGCCAGCGGAGGTGGCCGCCGACGTACACGGCCTGCTCGCTGATGCCGACGGACAGGAACGTGTCGCCGCCGCTGTAGTCGACCCAGGTCGGCTGGAGAGCGGAGCCGGTCGCGCCGGCCTCCCAGCGGGCCGCGGTGTCGCAGAGCGTGCCGCTGTACGGGGCGCCGGTGGTGACCACTACGAAGTAGCTGTTGTCCGGGGAGAACGCGACGTCGCGGACGTACGAGTCGAACGACTGCCACTTGCAGCGCGGCGTGTACCGGGCGGTGTTCCAGTCCGCGACGGTGGCGGCGGTGGCGCCCAGGTCGAGCTTGACGATCTGGTCGTGCAGGACCCCGTCGGCCTTCTTGAAGTTGCCGATGACGACGAGCTGCGTGCCGTCCGGGGATACCGCCAGCTTCTCCGCGCCCACGCCGGCCTTGGCGCCGCTGACGCCGTCCCAGTTGTGGTTCTCGGTCAGCGTCGTGGTGAGGTAGCCGTCGACCGCGCCGGTGGTGGCGTTGAGCGAGGCGAGCCCGCCGCGCGGGTTGGGGTTGCCGGCCGTGGTGAAGATGCCGCCCACCAGCAGCCGGTCGCCGACCAGCGCGATGTCCTTGATCAGCCCGTTGAACGCCGGCGGCGCGAAGCTGGTGACGACAGCGCCGGTGGCGACGTCGAGCAGGGCCACCTTGCGCCGGGTCACGCCGTTGACGGTGTTGAACTTGCCGGCGACGAAGACGGTGCCCGCTGTGGGACCGCCGACGACGGCCGTCACCTCGTTGTCGAGCGTGGGCGCGAACGCGGTGTCCACCTGCCCGGTCGCCTTGTCGAAGGCGAGCAGGTAGTTACGGGCGATGTCGACGTCGGAGTTGCGGTTCTGCACCCGGGTGAACGATCCGCCCGCGATGATCTTCGTACCGGCGTCGTGGATCGCGTCGACCGAGCCGTCCTGGACGTCGGGCGAGGCGGCGGAGGGGACGGTGTGGACCACTTTGTCGTGGCCGGGCGCGGCGTTGGCCGACGCGGGCGTGGCCGGGGAGAGTCCGGCGACGGTGAGGGCGCCGGCGGTGAGGACCGCGAGGAGACGGCGGCGGCGCGGGGCCGAGGGGTGGGTCACGGGCAGCTCCGGTGGGTGAGCAGGGTGAGGCGTCGCTGCGCTCACTCTCCGTTGATCCACGCCTCCGCGTCCAGCGGGAGTGGCGCATTCTGCCCGACCACCGGGCCGCCGCGGCCGACCACCGTCGGGTCCGGGCAGGACAGCCGAGGCCGCCCGCACGAAAAGGTGAGGCCACCTCACCGCCTGGTCGGCGTGACGTGGGCGGTCAGGTGGACGCCGGCGGGTCGGCCGACGGAAGCGTGACTGTCACCTCCAGGCCGCCGCCGGGCTGGGCGACCGCCTTGACCGTGCCGCCGTGCGCGTCGCTGACGGCCCGCACGATCGACAGGCCGAGACCGGAGCCGCGCGCGCCGGTGCGTTCCTGGCCGCCGCGCCGGAACGGCTCGAACAGCCCGGGTACGTCGGCCGGGGCGACCTCGAAGCCGGTGTTCCCCACCACCAGCCAGGACCGTTCCCCGTCGGTGCCGGTGCGGACCCAGATCCGGCCGTGCAGGTGGTTGTAGCGGACCGCGTTCTCCACCAGGTTGCCGGCGAGCCGGTCGAGCAGGCCGGGGTCACCGATCACCGGCGCCGGGCGCAGCGAGGTGTGCACCTTCAGGCCGATGCGCTCCACCTCCCGGGAGACGGCGGACAGCGCGTTCGCGGTGCCGATGGCGAGGTCCGACTCGGCGCGCCGGGCGAGCCGCCGTCCGGTCTGCGCCTCGCTGCGCGCCAGCACCAGCAGCGCGTCGACGAGGCCGTTGGCGCGCTCGGAGGCGTCGCGCACCACGCCGGCCATGCGGCGGTACTCGGCGAGGTCGGCGTCGTCGTCGCTGAGCGTCACGTCGATTTCGGTGCGCATCACCGCCAGCGGTGTCCGCAGCTCGTGCGAGGCGTTCGCGACGAACCGCTTCTGCGCCTCGAACGCGCCGCTGATCCGGTCGAGCATGGCGTCGAACGTCTCGGCCAGCTCGGCCACCTCGTCGTCGGCGCCGGACCAGCCGATCCGCTCGTCGAGCGTGGCCTCGCCGAGCCGGCGGGCGGTGGCGGTGACCTGGTGCAGCGGGCGCAGCGCCCGGCCGGCCACCAGGTACGCCCCGGCCACCCCGACCACGCTGATCGCCAGCAGCGCGAGCAGCCCTTTGACCAGCAGTTCCTGTGACGCGGCGTCGACCAGTTGCCGCTGCCACTGCCCGGCGTCGAGCGTGCGCCCGTCGGTGAGCACCACAGTGGTGCCGGGTAGCAGCTCGTCGGTGGGGCGCAGCGCGTCGCGGACCAGCAGCCAGGCGAGCAGCACCAGGATCGCCCCGGCGCCGACCAGCAGCACGCCGTTGAGCAGGGTCAGACGCAGCCGCAGCGTCGGCCGCACCCGGCGCGCACTCCGCGCGTTCACTGCCGTACCCCGCCGATGCGGTATCCCGCGCCCACGACGGTGTCGATGAGCGGCGGGTCGCCGAGCTTCTTGCGCAGTGTCATCACGGTGACCCGGACGATCGTGGTGAACGGGTCCGTGTTGGCGTCCCAGACCCGCTCCAGCAGCTCCTCGCTGGACACCACCGCGCCGCGCGCCTTGAGCAGCTCGGCGAGCACGCCGAACTCCTTGTTGGTGAGGTCGAGCGGCACGCCGCCCCGGCTCACCACCCGGCGGGCCGGGTCGAGCACCAGGTCGGCCACCTCCAGCACCGGCGGCGCGGCCGGGGTGGCGCGGCGGCCGAGCGCCTGCACGCGGGCGACCAGCTCGTCGAACGCGAACGGCTTGGCCAGGTAGTCGTCGGCGCCGAGCTGCAGCCCCTCGACCCGGTCGGCGACGGTGCCGCTGGCGGTCAGCATCAGCACCCGGGTCAGCGCGCCGGAGGCGGCCAGGTCGGCGCAGATCCGGTCGCCGTGCACGCCGGGCAGGTCGCGGTCCAGGATCACCACGTCGTAGCGGGTGACGAACGCCGCCTCGTGCCCGCCGTCGCCGTCGTAGGCCACGTCGACCGCCATCCCGCGCTTGCGCAGCCCGCGCGCGATCGCGTCGGCGAGGTTGCGCTCGTCCTCGACCACCAGTACCCGCATCCCGGCCTCCCACCTCGTGACCCCTGACAACCTAGTGCGGCAGGCAAAACCCGCCGCCGGAGGAGCCGTCCACCCGAGACGGCCGTCGACGAGCACACCACCGGGGAGCGCCCGTGGTGCGCGCTCGGGCCACCACACCCGGCCCGGAGCCCAGGGTTGTGACTCACCGTGACGTTGGTGCCGATTCACGACTGCGTCACGCACCGTGGTGATCGCTCGCTCACCCAAACGCGACGACCAGCAGGCCATATCACTCTGACCAGCAAAGACTCTGAACCGGCCTCCGCCGGCGGAGATACCCCTCCGCGCCCTTTGCTCTGCAGCCCCATGCGCAGCGGTAGCCGTGGGTCATCGGTGCGCCGATGGCTGCAGAGCAAAGGGCGCGGGGGTGACCATGCCGCGGGTGCGCTGTGGTTACGGTCGGTGACAGCACGCCAGGCCGATCGCCGCGTGCGGCGGCACGGGCCGCCGTTGCAGAAAACCTTCGGGTACGCGATGCTCGGCGGCGATGATCGACAAGCGCAGCAGCCACTGGTCACTGCCGTGCCGGGCGGGTTCCCGATGAGCGGCCGCGACATCACGTACCACCGGTTCCGCTTCCCGGCGGACCGGGACCGGGGTCGTGCGGACGGGCTGCGCGCCGGGCCGGACGGGCTGACGCCCGACGGCGATGCCGGCCGGGTCACGCACACCGACCCGCACTCCGGGACCACGGCCGAGTACGCCGCCGGCACCTGGGCCTCCCCCGTGACGCCCGTCGGCTTCGCCGTCACCGAGCTGGTGCCCTCCTGGACCGCCGACACCCCGCCCGGCTGCTGGCTACGGGTCGAGCTGCGCGGCTGGGCCGACGACACGGCCACCACCGGCTGGTACGAGCTGGGCCACTGGGCCGCCGACGACAGTGCCGTGCACCGCGCGTCAGTACCCGGACAGGAGGACGACCGGGCGCGGGTCGCCGCCGACACGCTGCGGGTGACCGGCGCGACGGTGACCGGCTGGCAGGTCCGGGTGACGCTGCTGCGACGGCTCGACGCGCCCGCCGGCCCGGTGCTACGCACTGTGGGCGTGGTCGCCTCGACCGACCCGCCCAGCGGCGCGCAGGCCGACGGCACGAACGCCACCGGCGCGGAGACCGGCAGCGCGGCGACCGGTGACACGACGGCCGCCGGCAGCGGGGATGCGGGCGCGTGGGGACGGGTGCTGGACGTGCCGCGGTACGCGCAGCGGCTGCACGCCGCCGGGGAGACCCGCTGGGGTGGCGGCGGCGACTCCTGGTGCAGCCCCACCTGCGTGTCGATGGTGCTCGACTTCTGGGGCGCCGGACCCACCCCGGACCGGTACGCCTGGGTGGCGCCGCCCGGCCCGCGACCGCAGGTGGTGCACGCCGCCCGGCACTGCTACGACCACGCCTTCGGCGGGCCGGGCAACTGGCCGTTCAACACGGCGTACGCGGCGACGCACGGGGTGGACGCCTTCGTCACCCGGCTGCGCTCGCTGGCCGAGGCGGAACGGTTCGTGGCCGCCGGCATCCCACTGATCGTCTCGGCCGCGTTCACCGCCGGTCAGGTACCCGGCCTGGACTACGACACCCGGGGACACCTCATGGTGCTGGCCGGCTTCACCGCCGACGGCGACCCGGTGCTCAACGACCCGTACGCGCCGGACGACGAGCGGGTCCGCCGCACCGTCCCGCGCGGGCCGTTCGAGAGCGCCTGGCAGGCGGGCAGCAGCGGGATCGTGTACGTGCTGCGCCCGGAGTCGACGCCGCTGCCGTCACCTCCGGCGCAGGCCAACTGGTGATCAGCGGCCGACCGGCCAGATCGCCATGCCGCCGGTCGGGCGCAGGCACACCAGTTCCGTGCCCGTGTCCGCGCACTCGGACCAGGCACCGGGGAGGATCCCCCGGATCCGTACCTGCCCGGCCGCCACGTCCAGCGCGCCGGCGAGCGTCCGGTCCCCGGTGAGCGTGCGCAGCCCGAGCAGCGGCCCGGACGGGAGGTCGTTGCCGGAGACGCGCCAGCGCCCCAGGCGGGCCAGCACGCGGCCGGTCGGCGGGTCCAGCACCGACAGTTCCAGCTCCTCCCCGACCCCGCGCTCGGCGGCGATGAGCCGGTCGCCGACCGGCCCCATTCCCAGCCAGCGCTCGTCCGACCAGGCCGGACGGCCGGTGGCCGGGTCGAGGGCCTGCGCGCCGCCCACCTGGTCGCGTAGGCACACCATCCCGGCGCAGTCGGCGAACCAGAGCCCGGCCCGGGAGCCGACCGGCAGGCTCCACCGCTCGTCGAGCCGGTCCAGCCCGTAACCGGTGACGGTGCCCCGGGCGTCCTCGACCAGCAGCAGATCGGCCACCACCTGCGCGTACCGGTAGGCGGCGCGGTCGGCCGCGGGCTCCACCCGCCCGGTGTGCGCGACCGCGCCGGAGTCCGCGTCGTACACGGTCACCCGGCCCTGCGGGGTGACCAGGACGAGTTGCGTCACCCCGTGGGCGTCGTGGCGGTATCCCACCTCCTGCCCCGGCACGGGCAGCGTCCACCGCACCGCGCCGGAGGCCGGGTCCACGGCCCGCACGGTGCCCGCACCGGGCGGGCGGGGATTCTCCAGCAGCAACCCGCCGGACGCGGTCCGGACCGGGTAGCCGGGGTGCCGCCAGCGCAGCGTGCCGGTCGCCGGGTCGAGCATGGCCGACACCGAGTCGCCGTCCCCGACCGGGCTGCTCGTCACCAGCAGTCCCCCGCCCACGACGGTCAGCCCGAGCACGTGGTCACCGGCGGTCAGCGCGAACCGCCACACCGGTTCCCCGCCGGGCAGCCGGTGTGCGGCGACCACCCGCCCACCCCGGCCGATCGCGCCCGGGCCGTCGGCCACCACCACCCGGTCCGGCAGGAGCACGAACGCCGCGCCCTGCGGGGCGGGCACCCGGATCGGCTCGGGCCGGCGCGGCGGCGCGGCGGCGGCGGTGACCACGAGCAGCACCAGACAGCCGAGCAGCGCCATCCGCGCCGTCCGGCCCGGTGGCCGGCGGGGCGGCCGGTCAGCCGGCTCGTCGGCGGACTCCCCGTGCCGCATCTCCCCCAGTTCGATCATCGGGCTCACGGCAGCCGCCGCACCATGTAGTCGCCGCCGGGCCGGCGGCAGATCAGCAGCGTCGCGCCCGTGGTGCAGTCGGTGCCGGTGTACGTGCCCCGGACCGGGGGCGGGTCGCCGGACAGGCCCACCTCGGCCAGGAGCCGGCGGCCGCCGCCCAGCGGGCGTGTCGCCAGCAGCGGGCCGCCCGACTCGTGCTGCGGGACCAGTGTCCAGCCGCCCAGGTCGGCGATCAGCCGCCCGTCGTGCTGGTCGAGCACCGCCAGGCCGGCGTCGAGGTCGGTGTCGGGGACGCCGACGAGCAGCCGGCCGCCACGCTCCGCCGACACGCCCACCCACCGGTCCACGCTCCAGTGCGCGGCGCCGCTCGCCGGGTCCAGCGCGGTCGTCCCGCCGGCCAGCCCGGCGGCGCAGAGCAGGGCGCCGCAACTCTCGACGTGGCCGACGAGCTTCCGCGCGACGGTCCAGCGCGGCCGGAGCGTGTCCAGGTCGTACGCCTCGATGGCCCCGTCTCCGTCGCGGAACTCCAGCAGCAGCCCGCTGGCGATCTGAAACCGGCGCGGGCCGGGCGATCGCACCGGGTACAGGTCGCGGGCCACGAGCCGCGCGCCGGTGCGCGCGTCCACGACGACCGTCTGCCCGGTCATCGGGGACAACACCATGCGTACCGGCCCGGTCGGCTCGAAGTCGAAACCCAGCACGCCCGTCATCGGCGCCGTCCACACCGTACGGCCGTCAGCCGGGTCCACCCTCATGATCGACGTCGTGGTGTCGGAGGTGGCCGACTGGATCAGCAGCACCCCGCCCACCGCGAACGCGATTCCGGGCCGGCGCCAGACGTCCGCGCCGGTGGCCGCGTCGTACGTCACCGTCTGCCAGTCCGTGTCGTCGACGCTCCGGCCGGCCACGATCACCCGGCCGTCCTGCTCCCACACCGACACGGCGGTGCCGGTGCCGGGCAGCCGACTGCGCCACCGCTCCCGGTCGCCCCGGTACGCGACGAGTTCCCGCCCGCCGCCGGTGCCTCCGCGGTCCGGTTGCACCACGTAGACCACGTCGCCGGAGACGAACACGGCCGATCCCAGCCCGCCGGGCAGCGTCCACTCCGCCGGGCGTCGGGGCGGCGTCGCGGCGGTGAGCGTGAGCAGCGCCACCAGCAGCACCACAAGGAGGCGGAACGGCCGCCCGACGGCGCGCGGCGGGCGGGGCGCCGGACCGGGCGAGGCGTCGTCGCGCATCTCCCCCAGATCGATGACGGTCACGACCATCCTCTCCCGCGCGCCGGGCCGCCGCCCGACCGTGACCGGCCGCGTGACGAACCGCCTGTACGATGGCGCGTCGTGGCCGTGCCCGTGGTGGACCCCTCGTTGAACCCCTCGTCCGTCGAGGCGGACGCCGTCGTGGCCGACCCGCCACGCCGCGCCCGTCGCCGGCCGGCCCGCGCCGACGTGCTGGCCATCGGAGCCTATGTGCTCCTCGGCGTCCTCGTCTGCCTCAACTACTGGGGCGACGTGGAGCACCGGGTCTCCTCGCACCTGCCCACCGACCACAGCTGGTTCGAGTGGCTGTTCGCGCACGGCGCGTACTCGGTGCAGCACCTGGAGAACCCGCTGTTCACCACCCGGCAGAACGCGCCGGACGGGGTGAACATGATGGCGAACACCTCGCTGCTCGGGGCGACGTTGCCGCTGGCGCCGCTGACGCTGCTGCTCGGCCCGCAGGTGATGTACGCGCTCTACCTGGGCGCCGCGCTGTCCGCGACCGCCGCCACGTCGTACTGGGTGCTGTCCCGGCACCTGGTCCGCTCGCGGGGCGCGGCGTTCGTCGGTGGCGCGTTCCTCGGTTTCGCGCCGGGCATCGTGCACCACGCCAACGGGCAGCCCAACTTCGTGTCGAACTTCCTGCTGCCGCTGATCGTGGCCCGGGTGTTGCGGCTGGGTGAGCCGGGCCGCTGGCGGCGCAACGGGCTGGCGCTCGGGTTGCTGGTCGCGTACCAGATCTTCATCAACGAGGAGATGCTGCTGCTGACCGCGCTGGCCTGCCTGGTCGTCGTGGTGGCGTTCGTGGTGCAGCGGCCCCGCGCGGCCCGCGAGCGGGCCGGGTCGTTCGTGGCCGCGCTCGGTCTCGGCGGCGGCCTGGCGCTGCTGCTGACCGCGTACCCGATCTGGTTCCAGTTCAACGGCCCGCAGTCCTACCGCGGCTTGCAGGGCGGCGTCTTCCACAACTGGGGCGAGGACCTGGTCGCGTTCGTCACGTTCGCCCGGGACACGATCGCCGGTGACGAGGCGGTGGAGAAGACCATCGGCCTGACCGAGCAGAACACCTGGTTCGGCTGGCCGCTGGTGCTGGTGGCGCTGGCCGCGCTGGTGCTGCTGGTCCGCCGCTCGGTGCCGGCCCGGATCCTGGCCGTGCTGGTGGTCGTGTTCACGATCGCCTCGATCGGCCCGGTCGTACGGTTCAACGGCGCGGAGACCGACATCGACGGGCCGTGGGCGTACGTGCCGGACGACCTGCCGCTGGTCGAGATGATGATGCCGACCCGGTTGAGCCTGGTCGTGGTGGCCGCCGTCGGCGTGCTGCTCGCCCTGGCGTGGGACGCGCTCGCCGGTGCCGGCCGCCCGCCGGTGCCCGCCCCCCGCTCCGGCGCCGACGACGGCGGGGACGACGCCGACGGCGAGTCGGCCGCGCGCGACACGCGCCGCCGGGTGCTGCGCCTGGCCGGGCTGGTCGCCATCGCCGCCGCCGTGGTGCCGCTGATCCCGCGTCCGCTGCCCGCCGAGCGGATCGACCCGCCGCCGCACTTCATCACCGCCGGCGGCTGGCGGCCGTACGTGCCGGAGGGCCGCACGCTCGTGCCGGTGCCGATCCCGAGCAACGTGCACGGGCTGCACACGCTGCGCTGGAGCGCGCTGACCGGCCAGGAGTTCCCGATCCCGGGTGGCTACTTCATCGGCCCGAACGAGCGCGGCGAGGGCGTCTTCGGCGCCCCGAACCGCCCCACCAGCACGCTCATCTACGCCACGATGGACGCCAACGAGGTGCCGGAGATCACCGAGGAGAACCGCCGCCAGGCCGTGGACGACCTGCGCTTCTGGCGGGCCTCGGTGGTGGTGCTCGGGGCCGGCCCGCGCGAGGCGGTGCTGCGCGACCTGATGGCCGAGCTGCTCGGCCCGCCGCAGCGGGTGGACGACGTGTGGATCTGGGACGTCCGCGACCGGGTGTGACCCCGCCGGTCAGCCGACGAGCGGCCGGACGTCCCACAGGTACCCGCCGGGCACGTCCCGGCCGGGGCCGACCAGCGCGTCCACTGTGGCGCGGACCGGGTCGCCGGGTGACGAGTCGCCCTGCACCAGGGCCGCCGCCCGCCAGTGCCGCAGGTCGTCGACCGCCTGCCGGCGTTCCGTCTCACCGACCGGCGGCACCCGGCCGGTCTCGGCGGCCCGGCGCAGCAGCAGCGACGTGGGCCGGTCCGGCGCGCCCCAGCGGGCGGCCGGGTCGCCGGCCGACCGCGGGCCGATGAAGTAGCCGCCCGGCGCGTCGAACGCCAGCGCGGTGCGCGCCGACCAGAACATGGCGGGGCTGACCGCCGCGCCGGTCACCGGCGGCACCGGCACCAGCGTCCGGCCCGCCGGCACGTACTCCCGCCAGCCGCCGCCGGACACCACGGCCGGGACCGGCGGGACCGGCACCGCGCGGATCGGCGTCGGCGCCAGCGGCAGCAGCGCGGCGGCGACCGCGCCGGCCCACGGCGCCCAGGTGCGCACGCCGCCGCGCCGGACCCGGTCCAGAGCCAGCGCGAGCAGCACCCCGAGCACCGGTACGCAGACCAGCGCGAACCGCGCCGGCACCACCAGGTCCAGCAGCGGCACCCCGGCGAGCAGGCGGTACGGGCCGGGCAGCCCGGTGTCGTGCCGGTTCACCACCACCGGGGAACCGAGTGACAGCAGCGCGAACAGCAGGCCGCACGCGGCGAGCGCGCGCACCAGCGGCCGCCGCCACAGCCGCACCACCACGAGTACGGCCAGCAGCGGCAGGAACGGACCGAAGAAAGAGTTCTGCTCGGTCGGGTTCGGTGACAGCAGCCCGGCCCGGTGGGCGTCCCCGGCGACCGTCTGCCGGGCGGTGGCGGCGAACGAGACCACGTCCAGCCGGTAACCCTCGGTGTGGAACGGCATGCCCCGGTAGTGGCCCGGCCCGGCGAACTGGAACCACAGCGGGTACGCCAGCAGCACGCCCGCCACCAGCGCGCCGACGCCCAGCCGGCGGGCCAGCACCGGCGCCAGGCGACGCGCGGCGGCCCGGTCGGCGAGCGCGTACGCCCCGGCGAACACCCCGGCGGCGAGCGCCAGGAAGACCAGCACCTCCTCGCCGAGGAACACCTGGTACGCGACCGCGAGCCCGAGCAGCACGCCGTCGCGGCGTACCCGGTCGGTGGCCGGGCGGAACACCAGCGCGAGGATCACCGGCACCAGGAACTGGGCGGCCATGTGCAGGTGCGCCCCGGCCTGCGCCACCATGCCCGGGGCGAAGCCGCAGAACAGGCCACCCACCCCGGCGGCGGCCCGGGAGCGGACCAGCCGGCGGGCGAGCAGCGCGTACCAGGCGGTGGCGGTGCCGGCGAGGCTGACCGTCACGGCGACGAGGAAGGCCGCCTGGGAGCCGAAGACCACGGTGACCGGGGTGAGCGGCACGCCCAGCCCGAGCACCGACGTGTTCGCCATCAGGTTCACCCCGTCCGGGGCGTTCAACGCGCCGCTCCACAGCGGGTTCTCGCCGCCGGTGACCGCGCGGGCGGCCCGGGCCAGCATCCACTCGAACAGCATCTGGTCGCCGGCCTGGTGGAACAGCCGTTCCGGCCGGCGCCACTGGCCGGTGGTGAGCAGCACGGCGAGACCGAGGTAGCCGGCCACCACCAGCACGTCGACCGGGCGGGGCCGGCGGCGGCGGGGCGCGGCGGCGGGGACCGCCGGTTCGGTCAGGCGGACCGGCTGGTCAGTTTCCGCACGTCCCACAGCCACACGTCCAGCTCCTGCCGTCCGGGGCCGACCAGCTGCTCCACTGTTCGGCGCAGCGGCTCGGCGTTCTGCTCGTCGCGCGGCAGCACCACCACCGCCGCGTTCCAGTGCCGCAGCTCGTCCAGGTAGCGACGGCGCTGCCGATCGTCCAGCTTCGGCGTACGGCCGGTGGACGATACCTCCCGCAGCATCTCGCCGATGCCGCTGGGCCGGCCGCCGAAGCGTCCGGGGTCGCCGGTGACGCCGTTGCGCGGCGCGAGGAAGTAGCCGCCGGGGATCTTGAAGTCGAGGTTGGTGCTGGCCGCCCAGCGCATCGGGTCGGTGTTGCCCATCGCGGGCACCGGCACGGAGACGAGCGTCTGGTCCGGCCCGACGTACTTGCGCCACCGGTCGGCGGTGATGAACTCCGGCACCGGCTCCCGCGTGGTGACCTGCAACGGCATCGGCGCGATCGGCAGCAGCGCGAGGACCAGGCCCGCGGCGGTGAGCCTGCGGGCGGTACGCCGGTCCACGCCGCGCAGCGCCCAGGCGCGGCGCACCGCGTACGCGAGCAGGATCGCCACCGTCACGCCGGTGATCAGGCCGAAGCGGGTCGGCACCACGGCGTCGAGCAGCGGCAGCCGTACCAGCAGCTCCCACGGGCCGGTGGCGATCTCCCGGTCCCACCAGGAGATCCGCTCGCCGAGGGAGAGCACGGCGAAGAACAGCCCGGTGGCGGCGAGCGCGCGGACGATCACGTCCCGCCGCAGCCACACCACGATGCCCACGACCAGCAGCGACAGGCTCCAGCCGAAGAACGCGTTCTCCTCCGAGTAGTTCGGCGCGAGGTTGACGTTGGCGCGTTCGTTGCCGCCGAACGTGGGCGAGCCGGGCGCGAAGAAGGCGGCGATGTCGTTGCCGTAGTCGCGCACCGCGTCGCTGAGCCCGTGGTACGCCATCGGCCCGGCGAACTGCACCCACAGCGGGTACGCCAGCAGCGCCCCGGCCAGTGCCGCGCACACCGCGAGCCCGGCGCCGAGCGGCCGCCAGGCGGTCGCCCACCGCTCGCGCTGCTGCACCACCACGGCGATCAGGAACACGCCCAGCGCCAGCGCGGTGAAGAGGAGGATCTCCTCGTTGATGAACGCCTGCGCGGTGACCAGCAGCGCCAGCAGCACGCCGTCGCGGACCGGCCGGGCCGACCGGGTCAGCACCAGCACCCGCCACACGATGAACGGCAGCAGGAACTGGCTGATGATGTTCGGGTGCCAGTTGGCGTGCGACAGCATGGCCGGTGAGAACCCGCAGAACCAGGCCGCCACGGCGGCGGCCGGGCGGTGCCGGATCAGGTGCCGGGACAGCACCCGGTACCAGGCGGCGGCGGTGCCGGCGAGGCCGAGCGTGACGAGCGTGACGAAGGAGACCGCCGGTCCGAACAGGAGGGTCACCGGCACCATCGGGATGCCCAGCGCCAGGATGGCGGTGTTCGCCATCAGGTTGACGCCGTCGGGGTAGTTGAACTGCTCGGTGAAGAACGGGAACTCGCCGTGCAGCACCACCCGCACCGAGTGGGCCAGGAAGAACTGCACCTGCGCCGGGTCGCTGCTGTAGAGCGCGGCCACCCGCCCGGCCGGGTCGACCCAGATGCCGCTGGTGACCCAGATCGCGGCGAGCAGGAATCCGCCGTACACCGTGAGGTCGATCCGGCGGCGGGTCCACCGCCACCGGCGCGCGCGGCGCGCGCCCGGCGTGGCTGGCGCCTCCGGCTCGGCTGGCGCCTCCGGCGTGGTCGTGGCCGCCCGCTCCGGCGCGTCGGCGACGGTGACCGGTGGTGGGTCCAGGGTGACGGCGCGGTGGCCCGTCGGGGCGGCGGCGTCCGGCGTCGAGGCGCCGCGGGTCTCGGCAGGCGTCACAGTCGGCGGAGTCTACCGGAGCCGGATATTGGTACCCGAATCGCCCGTCACGTTCCGCAGTGGGCGATCGGCCGAAAGGGTGAGCCGGGCGCGGCCGGGTGACCGGCCGTCTCGTACCATGTGGGCTTCCGACCGACGACCGGCGAGGGGATCAGGGTGCTTTCAGCCCGCCGAGGCGCTACGACGGGCACCGCGCTGGCAGCTCTGCTGCTGGTCACGGTCGGTTGCGGACCGGTCGCCGAACGGCAGCCGGCGGACCTGCGGGTCGGCTACGACAGTCTGGACGGCACGCTCGCGGTGTGGCCGCCGCGCGGCAGCCTGGCCCGCGACGCCGAGGCCACCGCCGCGATCACCACAGCGGTACGCGACTGGCGCTCCCCGGTGGACGACCGGGTGCACGTGCCCACGTCCGGCATCCTCTTCTCCGGTCAGGTCGCCGGGTCGGCGCTCGCGCTCGTCGCCGCCGACGTGCCCGGTGAGGCCGCGTCCTGGCTGCTGCAACTCGACCGGGACGGGCAGCGCTGGCGGGTCGTCCACGCCACCGAGTACACCGACCCCGGTTACCTGGTCTACTCCGACGTGCTGCCGGTGCGGGAGCCGGCCGGCCGCCGCTACCTCACCTCGGCCCGCGTCGAGCGCCTGACCGGGCCCGACGGCAAGGTGCTCGACAGCACCGACGGCGTCACCGACCCGGTCGCCGTACCGGCCTGCCGGGCCGTCGAACTGACCGCGACGCTGCGGTCCACGCCGTCGCTGCCGCGCGGCCGGGCCGCGGACCGCGTCCTCGACCTGGGTACGGCCACCGAAGCGCCCCGCTATCCCCTGGTACGCGACGAGACGGGCGCCGGGAAGCGCGCGCTGACCGGACTGGACACCTGCGTGCTGGCCGGTGAACGGGGTCCGTTCGGCAGCGTGCCGCGCCGCATCGGCGACCGCGAGGCGCCCCGCTCCGCGCCGGAGTCCTGGCCGATGGCGAAGATCGCGACGCGGTCGCTCGGCTCGGTGGCGCTCGGCGAGGGCGAACCGGGCGAGTTGGAGCAGCTCAGCTGGGAGACGCCGGCCGGGACGATGACGGCGGTGGTCTACCGGCCGGCTGACGGCGGCACTCCGGTGGTGTCCCCCGCGGACCGGTCCACCACGCTTCAGGCGTACCACCTGCCGATGCCGGGCCGGCCGCTCGCGGTGCTGTCCTGGCGCACCCGGGACGCCTCGTTCTCCGCCCCGCCCGGCACGACGCGTCTGGTCGACCGTCCCGGCCTGGTGGTGGTCGAGCACACCGACCAGAGGCAGACGTTCAGCCTGGCCGGCACCGAGAAGACCTGGTACCGCTCCCTCCCCACCCCCTGACCTGACCCGCGCTTCCCCGCCCCGGGGTCGCCCACCCCGTCGACCATGAACTTGACGGCGACAAACCAGACACGAACCACCGCCAACCTCATGATCACCCGACTGGCTCGGTGATCAAGGAGTTCGTGTCATCGGGCCAGGGCTGGCGGGACTCGGCGATCTTGCAGTTGGGGGCCCGCCGATCAGGGCAAAACCGGCGATCTGGGGGCCGGAAGTGCAAGATCGACGGGATCGGGGCGGGGTGCGGGCGTGACCTGCGGCGAAGGCCCGGGACGGGCTAGGGGTGGGTCAGCTGCATGCCTACGTAGGGGGTCTCGGCTGGGCCGGGGCGGGAGGTGCCGTCGGGGCGCCATCCGTGGCGCGTGTAGAACGCGCGGGCCCGGGTGTTGCGCTCCCACACCTCCAGCACGCCCCGCGCCAACCCCTCGTCCGCCAGGTGACGTACGAACAACGCGTGCAGCGCACCGCCCACGCCTCGTCCCCACATCTCCGGGTCGACGTGGATCTGGTAGAGCTGCGCGGTCGTCCGCGGATCCAGGTCGGACGAGTGCGGCGGCCCCATGGCGAGCACCCCGGCCAGCACACCGTCCACGATGGCGACTCGCACCTGCTTGTGCACCGAGGTGATCGCCGCCGTCCAGCCCTCCCGCTGCTCCCGGGCCAGCTCCGGCGTGAGGATCTCCCCGACCGGCAGCCCACCGGCCCCGTAATAGGCGACCCGCGCCCGGCTGTGCACCTCGACGATCCCCAAGAGATCCCCGAGCCCCGCCTCCCGCACCTCCACGAGTCCTCCCTCCACGTCAAGGCCCCCGCGATCTTGCGATTGCGGCCCTCCGTAATCGGGCGAAGCCGACATCAGGAGGGCCGCAAGTGCAAGATCGACGCGGGCGCCGACCGAGGCGCGCGCGGGGCGGGTCAGCTCTGGGCTCGGGCTCCGTTCGTGGCCGGGTCGACCGGGGCGGCGTCCAGGCCGGAGATCCAGCCGGTCACGTCGCGCGCCACGTCCTGCGCGGTCAGCCGCAGGTCGGCCAGGATCTGCGCGCGGGTGCCGTGCGGGTGCCAGTCGGCCGGTACGCCCATGTCCTTGACCGGTACGCGGACGTCGGCGTCGCGCATCGCCTGGGCCAGCGCGGAACCGACGCCGCCGATGCGCACGCCGTCCTCGACGGTGACCACGAGCCGGTGACCGGCGGCCAGCTCGACCAGTTCGGCCGGCACCGGGCGCACCCAGCGCGGGTCGACGACCGTGACGCCGTACCCCTGCTCGGCGACGCGGGCCGCGACCTCCACGCCGAGGCCGGCGAACGAGCCGACCGCGACCAGCAGCACGTCGGTACGCGCCGACTCGGCCAGTACGTCGACCGGACCAACCCGGCGCACGGCGGGCAGGTCGGCGGCGACGGTGCCGGTCGGGAAGCGCAGGATGGTCGGCCCGTCGTCCACGGCGACCGCCTCCCGCAGCTCCTCGCGCAGCGTGGCCGAGTCGCGGGGCGCGGCGATCCGCAGGCCGGGCACCACGCCGAAGACGGACATGTCCCAGATGCCGTAGTGGCTGGGCCCGTCGGGGCCGGTGATGCCGGCCCGGTCCAGCACGAACGTGACCGGCAGCTTGTGCATGGCCACGTCCAGCAGCACCTGGTCGAACGCGCGGTTGAGGAACGTGGCGTAGACCGCGACGACCGGGTGCAGCCCGCCCATGGCGAGGCCGGCGGCGGAGGTGGCCGCGTGCTGCTCGGCGATGCCGACGTCGTACACCCGCTCCGGGTACTTGCGGGCGAGCGTGGCGATGCCGGTGGGCTCGGCCATGGCGGCGGTGATGCCGACCACGTCGGGCCGCTCGTCGGCGATCGCGACCAGCTCGTCGGCGAAGACGTTCGTCCACTTCACCGACGGCACGGCGAGCAGCTTGCCGGTCTCGGCGTCGAACGCACCGGGGCCGTGCAGGCAGTCGGCCTCGTCGTCCTCGGCGGGACGGTAGCCGTAGCCCTTGCGGGTGACCGCGTGCACGATGACCGGGCCGCCGAAGTTCTTCGCGGCACGCAGCGCCGCCTCCACCGCCGGTACGTCGTGGCCGTCGACCGGGCCGACGTACTTGATGCCGAGGTCCTCGAACATGGCCTGCGGGGCGACCGCGTCCTTGATGCCCTTCTTGACCGCGTGCAGTACCTCGTACATCGGCTTGCCGACGAACGGGGTGTTGCCCAGCGCGTCCTTGACCGTGTCGAGCACCTTCTCGTAGCCGGGGTTGAGCCGCAGCGACGACAGGTGGTCGGCGAGGCCGCCGATGGTCGGCGAGTAGGACCGGCCGTTGTCGTTGACCACGATCACCAGCGGGTTGCCGGCGGTGGCGATGTTGTTCAGCGCCTCCCAGCACATGCCGCCGGTGAGCGCGCCGTCGCCGACCACGGCGACCACGGACCGCTTCTCGCCGCGCAGCGCGTACGCCTTGGCCAGGCCGTCGGCGTACGACAGGGCGGTGGAGGCGTGCGAGTTCTCGATCAGGTCGTGCTCGCTCTCGGCCTGGCTGGGGTAGCCGGAGAGGCCACCGCGCTGGCGGAGCTTGTCGAAGCCCTCCTGCCGGCCGGTGAGGATCTTGTGCACGTACGCCTGGTGGCCGGTGTCGAAGAGGAGCCGGTCACGCGGGGAGTCGAAGACCCGGTGCATCGCCAGGGTCAGCTCGACCACACCGAGGTTGGGGCCGACGTGGCCGCCGGTGCGGGAGACCTTGGCGATCAGGAAGTCACGGATCTCGGCGGCGAGGATGTCCAGCTGCTCGGCGGTCATCCGCTTCACGTCCTGCGGGCCGTGGACGGTGCCCAGCAGCCGACCGTGGTTGGCCGTGCCCTCTTCAACACTCATGACCGGAGAGTCTATCGGCCGCGGAACAGTCCGCAGCCCGGCCGTGCATCGACCCAGGTCAGGCGTCCACCACCAGCCGCCTCGGGGCGGGTGGGCGCGGCGCGGCGGCGGACGGCCCGGCCGGAGTCCAGGAGCCGAGCACGGCGGCGCGGGACGCCCCCGTCACCGACGGCACCGCGCCCGGCAGCCCGTGCCACGACAGCCAGCCCAGCAGCGCGAACGCGTACGCCTCCTTGGCCTGGGCGGGCACGCCCAGCTCGTCGGTGGTGCGCAGCCGCCAGCGTCCCTCGCCCAGCGCCGCCAGCCGCGCCCGGAGTGTGGGATTGCGCACTCCCCCGCCGGCGGCCACCACCTCGGTCACCCGGTGCCGGTCGCAGGCGTCCGCCACCGTGCGGGCCGTCAGCTCGGTGAGCGTGGCCAGCACGTCGTCGGCGGCCACCGGCTCGCCGAGCGCGGCCAGCGCGGCGTCCAGGTAGCCGCCGTGGAACAGCTCCTTGCCGGTCGACTTGGGTGGCGGCGCGGCGTAGTACGGCTCGGCGAGCAGCCGGGCCAGCAGGGCCTCGTGCACCCGGCCGGCCGCGGCGCGGGCGCCGTCGACGTCGCAGGGCCGGTCCAGGAAGCGCCGGGCGGCGGCGTCCAGCAGCGCGTTGGCCGGGCCCACGTCGTACCCGAGGACGGGCGCGCCGGGCGCGACCACTGTGAGGTTCGCGATCCCGCCGAGGTTCAACGCGGCGCGGGCCCCGGCGGCCGCGCCCCCCGCTGCGCGCGGGGAGGCAGCCGGGTCGAGCAGCAGCGCGTCGAACGCCGGGACCAGCGGCGCGCCCTGGCCGCCGGCCGCCACGTCCGCCGAGCGCAGGTCGTGCAGCACCGGTACGCCCACCCGGGCGGCCACCCGGGCCGGCGCGCCGAGCTGGAGCGTGCCGCGCACCCGGCCGTCCTCGACCCAGTGGAAGACCGTCTGGCCGGGCGACACGACCGCGTCGGCCGCTCCCCCGGCCAGCTCGACGCCGACGGCCGCCGCCTCCGCGAACACCTCGCCGAGCCGGTTGTCCAGCCGGCAGACCGCCTCGATGGTGGTGGCCGCCGGGGGCAGCAGCGCGCCGATCTCGGCCCGCAGGTCGTCCGGGTACGCCAGCTCCCGGTGCCCGAGCGGCCGCAGCCGCAGCGTGTCGGCGTCGGCGGTGAACTCGGCCGCGACCACGTCCACGCCGTCGTAGGACGTGCCCGACATCAGCCCGACGATCTTCATCGGGTCAGGCTAGCCAGGCAGGAACAGGCCCACCAGCTCCACGTGCTGGGTCATCGGGAACAGGTCGAAGCCGCGCAGCGCGGCCAGCCGCCAGCCCGCGTCGGCGAACGTGCGCACGTCCCGGGCGAACGCGGCCGGGTCGCAGGCCACGTACGCGACCGCGCGCGGCCCGGCGGCCGCCACGGAACGGACCACCGGGGCGCCCGCGCCGGAGCGCGGCGGGTCGAGCACGACCAGGTCGACCGGGCCGGTGATCCGCCGCCGGGACAGCGCGGTCTCCACCCGGGCCGCCACCACCTCGACGCCGGCCAGGTCGGACAGGTTCTCCCGGGCCGCGGCCACGCCGTCCGGCGCCGACTCGACGAGTGTCACCCGGGCGCCGCCGACCCGTCCGGCGAGCGCAGCGGCGAACAGGCCGGCCCCGCCGTACAGGTCCCAGGCCGTCTCGCCGGGCCTCGGGTCGAGCAGGTCGAGGACCGCGCCGGTCAGCGCGTCCGCCGCCGCCGGGTGCACCTGCCAGAACCCGGAGGCGGGCAGCGTGAAGGTCCGCCCGGCCGCCGTCTCCCGGACCCGCTCCGGCCCGCTCACGGCCGTCGGAACCCCGTCGGTGTACGCGACCACGGCGACGTCCCCGCCGGTGCTGGCGACCGTCTCCACCGCGTCGGCGTCCGGCCAGCGGGCGCCGGTGGGCGGGAGCACCGGCAGCTCCTGGATCGCCGGGTGTGCGATCAGGCACCGCTCGATCGGCACCACCTCGTGCGAGCGGTGCTTGAGCAGCCCCGCCCGGCCGGCCGCGTCGACCGCGTACCGGACCCGGGAACGCCAGCCCAGCGGCCCGCCGGGCAGCGCCTCGACGCGTACGCCGAGCGCGTCGATCCGCTCGGCGGTGAGGCCGCCCAGCCGGGTGAGCTGCTCGCGCACCACCGCCAGCTTCCAGTCGAGCTGGGCGGCCGGGGCGACGTGCTGGAGGTCGCAGCCGCCGCACCGGCCCGGCCGGGCGTACGGGCACGGCGGGGTGACCCGGTCCGGCGAGGCGTCCAGGATCTCCACCGCGTCGGCGCGGGCGAAGCCCCGGTGCAGCTCGGTCACCTCGGCCACGACCCGCTCACCGGGCAGTGCGTGCCGGACGAAGACCACCTGCCCGCCGACCCGGGCCACGCAGTGCCCGCCCGGCGCGACCGCGTCGACGGTCAGCTCGACCCGCTCGGCCTCCTCCAGCCCGGGCCGGTCCGCCGACGCAGGGCCGGGCCGGTCCGCCGACGCAGGACCGGGACGCCCGGCCGGCGAAGCAGGCCCAGACCGCTCCACGGCGCTCACGAGCGCTCCTCCGGCTCGGCGGAGGGCGTGGACGCCACCGGCGGCGGCAGCGTGCTCTGCGGCGCCACCCGGGGGCCGCGCGCCGGGCCCCGGCTGAGCGTGGCGTCCAGCCGGTCCAGGTTCTTGCTGGCGGTGGAGGCGAGCTGCCAGGGCACGCTGGTCACCATCACGCCCGGCTCGAACAGCAGCCGGCCCTTGAGCCGCAGCGCGCTCTGGTTGTGCAGCAGGTTCTCCCACCAGCGCCCCACCACGTACTCGGGAATGAAGACGGTGACCACGTCGCGCGGCGACTCCCGGCGCACCGACGCGACGAAGTTGAGGATCGGGCGGGTGATCTCCCGGTACGGGGAGTCGATCACGGTGAGCGGCACCGGCAGCTCGCGGCGCTCCCAGTCGGCCTGGAGGTCGCGGGTGTCCTGCTCGTCCACGTTCACGGTGACCGCGGTGAGCGTGTCCGGCCGGGTGGCCCGGGCGTACGCGACGGCCCGCAGCGTCGGCTTGTGCAGCTTGCTGACCAGCACGATGGCGTGGTTGCGGGCGGGCAGGACGGCCCGCTGCTCGGTCGGCTCCAGCTCCTCGGCGATCCGGTCGTAGTGGCGGCGGATGCCGAGCATCACCACGTACATCACGGCCATCGCGACGATCGCGATCCAGGCACCGAGCAGGAACTTGGTGGCCAGCACGATGATCAGCACGACGCCGGTCATGACCATGCCGAACGTGTTGATCGCCCGGGAGCGGATCATCCGGCGGCGCGCCTCCGGGTCCCGCTCGCGGCGCAGGTGCCGGTTCCAGTGCCGGATCATGCCGGCCTGGGAGAGCGTGAACGAGACGAACACCCCGACGATGTAGAGCTGGATGAGCTTGGTCACCTCGGCCTGGAAGCCGACGATCAGCACCACCGCGAAGACGGCCAGGAACAGGATGCCGTTGGAGAACGCCAGCCGGTCACCGCGGGTGTGCAGCTGGCGGGGCAGGTAGCGGTCCTGCGCGAGGATCGAGCCGAGCACCGGGAAGCCGTTGAAGGCGGTGTTCGCGGCCAGGAACAGGATCAGCGCGGTCATCCCGGCGACCACGTACAGCAGCACCGAGCCGCCGCCGAAGACGGTCTCGCCGAGCTGGGTGGTGACCGTCTTCTGCACGTACCCGTCCGGGCCGGAGATGATCTGCGTGCGCGGATCCTCGACGAACTGGAGGCCGGTGAGGCGGGCCAGCCAGATGATGCCGACGAGCATGGCCACCGCGATGCCGCCGAGCAGCAGCAGCGTGGTCGCCGCGTTCTTCGACTTCGGGCTCTTGAACGCCGGTACGCCGTTGGAGATCGCCTCCACGCCGGTGAGCGCGGCGCAGCCGGAGGAGAACGTGCGCAGCAGCAGGAACACCAGCGCGAACCCGGTGACGCTGTGCTCGGCCTGGATCTCCAGTCCGGCGCTCGGTGCGCGCAGGTCGTCGCCGAGCACGAAGACGCGGACCAGCCCGGTCAGCAGCATGCCGCCGATCACGATCACGAAGCCGTACGTGGGGATGGCGAAGGCGGTGCCCGACTCGCGCAGGCCGCGCAGGTTGATCGCAGTGAGCAGCACCACCGCGCTGACCGCGATGAGCACCTTGTGGGTGGCCACGAACGGCACCACCGAGCCGAGGTTCGCCACGCCGGAGGAGACCGAGACGGCGACGGTGAGCACGTAGTCGACGAGCAGCGCGCTCGCCACCGCGAGGCCGGCCTTGGGACCGAGGTTGACCGTCGCAACCTCGTAGTCGCCGCCGCCGGAGGGGTAGGCGTGCACGTTCTGCCGGTAGCTCGCCACCACAGTCAGCATGACCACGACGACCGCGAGCGCGACCCACGGCGAGAAGATGAACGCCGAGGCGCCGGCGATGGACAGCGTCAGGAGGATCTCGTCCGGGGCGTACGCCACGCTGGAGAGCGCATCCGAGGCGAAGACCGGCAGCGCGATGCGCTTCGGCAGCAGCGTGTGCTGGAGGCGGTCGGACCGGAACGGTCGACCGAGGAGGAGTCGCTTCAGCAGCGAGGTGGGTCGGGCCACAACCGCCAAGCGTACGACCACCGGGTCCGGGGCGCGGGGGTGGTCGATCTCCCCCGCCCGCGGCCGCGCGGTACGGTTCGGTCCCCCGTCCGGCAGAGGGACGTGGCAGGCTCGCAGACGACGGGTCGGCGGGCGGCGCCGTGGGAGGAGCGGACACCGTGCATGTGGTGATCATGGGCTGCGGCCGGGTCGGGTCGACCCTGGCCCACAGCCTGGAGGCGCGTGGGCACTCGGTGGCGGTGATCGACCAGGACGCGGACGCGTTCCGCCGTCTCGGGCCCGACTTCGCCGGCATCACCGTCACCGGCGCCGGCTTCGACGGCGAGGTGCTGCGCCAGGCCGGCATCGAGCGGGCCGACGCGTTCGCGGCGGTGTCCAGCGGCGACAACTCCAACATCATCTCGGCCCGGCTGGCCCGGGAGACGTTCGGCGTGTCCCGGGTGGCGGCCCGCATCTACGACCAGCGTCGCGCCCAGGTCTACGAGCGCCTCGGCATCCCCACCGTGGCGACCGTCCGGTGGACCGCCGACCGGATGCTGCGCCACCTGGTCCCCGAGGGCAACGTGGAGATCTTCCGCGACCCGACCAGCACCGTCTCGATCATCGAGGTGCCGGTGCACAAGGACTGGATCGGCCGGCCGCTGCGGCAGCTGGAGCAGGCCGTCGGCGCCCGGGTCGCCTACCTGAACCGGTTCGGGATCGGCACCCTGCCCACCGCCTCCACGGTGATCCAGGAGGGTGACCAGGTCTACATGCTGGTGACCGACGACATCAACGGCCCGGTCACGTCGGTGGCGGCGGCGCCGCCGGAAGGGGGGCACTGAGCCATGCGGATCGCCATCGCCGGCGCCGGCAACGTGGGCCGCTCGATCGCCCAGGAGCTGATCGACAACGGCCACCAGGTGATGCTGATCGAGCGGCAGCCGAAGATGCTGCGGCCCGACCGGGTGCCGGCCGCCGACTGGGTGCTCGCCGACGCCTGTGAGCTGGCCAGCCTGGAGGAGGCCAACGTGGCCGGGTGCGACGTGGTGGTGGCCGCCACCGGCGACGACAAGGTCAACCTGGTGGTGTCGCTGCTGGCCAAGACCGAGTTCGCGGTGCCCCGCGTGGTGGCCCGGGTCAACCGCGCGGAGAACGAGTGGCTGTTCACCGAGCAGTGGGGCGTGGACGTCGCGGTGAGCAAGCCGCGGGTGATGGCGGCGCTGGTCGAGGAGGCGGTCACCGTCGGCGACCTGGTCCGGCTGATGACGTTCCGGCAGGGCGAGGCGAACCTGGTCGAGATCACGCTGCCGCCGACCGCGCCCTACGTGGGGCAGCCGATCCACGCGGTGCCGATCCCCCGGGACGCGGCGCTGGTGGCGATCGTACGCGGCAAGCGGGTGCTGGTGCCGACGCCGGACGACCCGATCGAGGCCGGCGACGAGCTGGTGTTCGTCTGCACCGCGGCGGTGGAGGACGACGTGCGCGCGGTGATCCTCGGCCCGACGAGCGCGGACCGGCACCGGGACCGCTCCTGAGGCGGCGGCCTCAGGAGCCGGGCAGCGGGGTGGGTGCGGTCTCCCGGGTGACCCGGCGCACCACCCACACCGTGATCAGCAGCAGCAGCGCGTACGGCGGGTAGCCCAGGGCGAGCCGGGCCACGCCGAGCGCGGTGTCCTGGTGGGCCAGGTAGAGCCCGGCCTGTACGCCGACCTTGGCCAGCCACACCACGCCCCAGAGCACGGTGAGCTGGGTGAAGGTGCGCACCAGCTTGGGGTCGTCGCGCCACTCGGAGCGGCCCTTGGCCACCAGCACCGACCAGATCCAGCCGACCAGCGGCTGCCGGATCGCGGCCGACAGCAGCAGCGCCAGGCCGTACCCGATGCCGTAGAGGATGCCCGGCAGGTAGAAGTCGCGCTCGTCGCCGGTGCGCAGTGCCAGCAGCGCGCCGATGCCGACGCCGAACAGCCCGTTGACCGCGTGCCGCACCGGCTTGCGCTGGGCCAGCCGCAGCCCGGCGATCAGCAGTGCCACCGCCACCGAGGCGTACACGGCGGGGCGCAGCTCCCCGATCACGTTGGCGACCACGAAGACCACCACCGGGATGCTCGACTCGACCAGCCCGCGCCATCCGCCGAGCTGGTCGGCCATCTGCTCGGCGAGGCTGGGCAGCCGCTCCTCGTCCTGCGGGCCGAGGCCCGGCGGGGTCTGCTGCTGTCCGGTCGTCACTTCGGCGACTCCAGCTCGTAGTACGGGTTGTAGATCACCTTGCGGTCGTCGCGCACCGCCACCCGGCCGCGCGCGGTCAGGTGCCGGCCCGGCTCGATCCCGGCGATGTGCCGGCGGCCCAGCCACACCAGTGTCACCACGTCGTTGCCGTCGTAGAGGTCGGCTTCCAGCGTGGGCAGGTTCGTGCGGGGCGTGTAGACGACGGTACGCAGCCGCCCGGCCACCGACACCACCTGACCCCTGTTGCACTGGTGGGCGGGCGTGCCGCCGGACTCGGCGCTCTCCCGGCGCAGCTCCTGCGCCTCGATCTCGGCCTCGCTCGCGGTGAGCCGGTGCAGGAGCCGCCGCAGCGACCCCCGGCTCTCGTCGGTCGTCATGACCTCCGCGTCACCCTCTCCACAGCGGGGCCCCGCGGGCGGCGGAACCGTCCCGCCAGCGTACGCGCAGTGGCCCGCCGGCGGGAGCGGCGTGGCGCGTACCGCCGGCCGGGACCGGACACGCCGCGGGCCCGGCGCGGTTCCGCGCCGGGCCCGTGCACGTCGTGGATCAGACCTCCTGCGCGTCGGCGGCCTGCTGCTCGGCGACCTCGCGGGGCAGCCGCAGCGGCAGCGGCTCGCGCACCGGCTTGGCCTCCTGGCCGCGGTCGACGACCAGGCCGTCCAGGCAGGCCGCGAGCGGACCGGCGGAGGCCGGGTCGGCGGCGGCCGCGCCCTGGAAGACGCCGCGCACCATCCAGCGCGGGCCGTCGATGCCGACGAACCGCAGGTCGGTCGGCCCGTCCGGAGTACGCACCCGGGCGCGCAGCTCGGGCCCGTGCTCCCCCTCGACCTCCTGGACGGTCGCGCCGTCGCTCACCAGCGACTGGCGGATCTCCTCGCGCACCTCGTCCCAGATGCCCTCGGAACGGGGTGCGGCGAAGACGCCGAGCTGGAGCGCGTTCTGCCCGTGCACCAGCACGACCTGCTGGATCACGCCCTGCGGGTCGGCCTGCACCCGCACCTCGACGTCCGGCACCGCCGGGATCTGCAGGCTGCCCAGGTCGAGGCGAGGCGCGTCGGGCGCCTCGCTGACGTCGTACGGGCCGCGGCCCGGCGCCGACGGGGTCTCCTCGGCGTCGAGGACCCCATTGTCACGCGCCTCGTCGGCCCGCTTCCGGGAGAAGATCACTGCGCCCACCCTCCGCTGTTCACACTCACCCTGCCACCTCTTCGCTCTGCCCGCCGGACGGCGCCGGGACCAGCCCGGCGTGCCCGCCGGTGGACCCGTGCCCGCCCGTGCCACGCCGGGACCCGGGCAGCTCGGCCACCGGCCGGAACTCGGCCCGGGCGACCCGCTGGACCACGAGCTGCGCGATGCGGTCGCCCCGGCTGATCTTCGCCGGCGTGTCCCGATCGTGGTTGATCAGGTTGACCAGGATCTCACCCCGGTAGCCGGCGTCGACCGTACCGGGCGCGTTGAGCACCGTCACGCCGAGTCTGGCCGCGAGTCCGGATCGCGGGTGCACCAGCCCGACGTAGCCGTCCGGCAGCGCCACCGCCACGCCGGTGGGCACCAGGGCCCGGCCGCCGGGGGGCAGCTCGACGTCCGCGGCGGCCACCAGGTCCGCCCCGGCGTCGCCGGGATGGGCGTACGCCGGCAGTGGCAGCTCCGGGTCGAGCAGCCGTACGGGCACGGGTACGACGTCTGTCACGGTCATCCTCTTCCGTCCGGTCCTGCGGGGTGCCCCTGCCATCCTGCCGGTTGCCGGGCCGCTCCCGCGCCGTACCCTCGTCTGTGTGCGTCAGTCGTCATCTCCGGCCGCCCCGACGGCCACCGCCGCGCCGTACGCGGAGCGCCTCGGGCTGCCCTGGTGGGCGTGGCCGCTCGGGCTGGCCGCGGCCGGCCTGCTCGCGGTCGAGCTGTGGATGGGCGCGACCGGGGTGCGCGCCTGGCTGCCGTTCGTGCTGCTGATCCCCGCCGCGGTGGCCGCCCTGTGGTGGCTGGGCCGGATCCGGGTCGAGGTGCGCGACGGCGAGCTGCGGGTGGACGACGCCCACCTGCCGGTGCGGTACGTGGCGGACGTGGTGCCGCTGGACGCGGCCGGCCGGCGCGAGGTGCTCGGCGTCGGCTCCGACCCGCTCGCCTTCGTGGTGCAGCGCCCGTGGATCGGCGGCGCCGTGCAGGTGGTGCTGGACGACCCGGCCGACCCGACGCCGTTCTGGGTGGTCAGCACCCGGCACCCGGTCCAGCTGGCGACCGCCCTGCTGGCCGCCCGCGACGCGGCCTGACCTGCTGCCGCCCGGCCCGCACGGTCAGGACGGCGCCTCCGGCAGGGCACGCGCGGTGCGCCGCAGGTCCTTGCGCAGTTGCTCGCCGAGCGCGCGGGTGGCCCGGCGGTTGAGGTACCCGGCCACGGCGGCGCCGGTCAGGAACGGCCCGAGCGTGGTGAGGTTGCGCCCGAAGCGGCGCATCAGGCTGTCCCGCAGTTCCCGGCGGGCGGCGGTGCCGAGCACCGCGCTCACCCCGACGCCCGGCATCATCGGGTTGACCCCCCGCTGGGTGGCCCAGGACTGCACGAGCGCCACGGAACGGCCGGCGCCGCCGGCCGGCAGCGGCACCCGGTGGACCTCGTGCAGCTCGCCGATCAGCTTGAGCTCGATCGCCACCACGGCCACCGTCTCGGCGGCCAGCAGCACGGGCGCGGAGAGCAGCGTGGGCGTCACCGCCCACTCGACCGCGGCCACCCCGCCGCCCGCGGCGCCGACCCCGGCGGTGGCGCGGGACGCGTTACGGACCAGCCGGTCGGCGAGCGCGTCGTCGTCCAGGCCGGGGAAGTGCCGCCGGAGCGTGGCGAGGTCGCGGATCGGCACGTGCGGGGCGACCTCGGCGACGGTGTCGGTCATCCAGCGCACCGCGGCACGAGGCTTGAACAGGTCGGTGATCCCCCGGGCGCGGGCCTGCCCGACCAGCCGGGTCAGCAGTTGGCGCCGGCGGGCCGGCGCGATGTCGTCGGCGGTCAGGGCGGCGACGGTGGCACCCAGCTCCTCGGTGTCCGGGCCGGTCGGATCGGGTGTCGTGCCCGCGCCGTCCGGGCCCCTGTCCGGTCCGGCCGCTGTCACGTCCGGCCCGGTCGGTGCCGGCCTCGCCGCCGGAGCCGGGGTCCGGTCGGCGCCGGTCCCGTCGCTGCGCTCGCTCACCCGTCCGCCCTCCCGCTCCGCGCGGCGTGGCAGCCGCCCGTAACGAGTCAAGCAGCAATCGGCCGCACGCGCACGGCGGCGGCTCGAACAGCGGCGGCCCCGTCGAGGAGGCCGCCGCTGGTGTCCTCGGTCGGGATCAGACGCACTCGCGGCAGATCAGGTCGCCGTTGCGCTCGACCGCCAGCTGGCTGCGGTGGTGGACCAGGAAGCAGCGGGCGCACCGGAACTCGTCCTGCTGCATCGGGAGGACCTTGACCGTGAGCTCCTCGTCGGCCAGATCGGCGCCGGGCAGCTCGAAGCTCTCGGCCACCTCGGCCTCGTCGACGTCCACGGCGCCCGACTGTGAGTCGACCCGCCGGGCCTTGAGCTCTTCCAGGCTGTCCTCGCCGAGGTCGACCTCGTCGCGACGCGGGGCGTCGTAGTCGGTGGCCATCGGTTTCACTCTCCAATATCGATATTGTCGCTGCCGGTTGTAACGCCGGACGACGCCGTTTCGGTTCCCCTGACCGGCCACCATCTCTGTCGGGCACCCGACCCGACGAGCGGTGGGCCGGGCTCGCCGGTGCGAAATGCCCCCGGTGAGCGCGGAACCTTACCCCCCCTGTGGGCGAGGCATGTATACCGCCCTCGCGGGAGAGATGTACGCCTCTGCGCCCGAAGTTGTTCCCAATGTGACTCAGGCGACACGAAGATAGGGGTAGTCCTACCGGTTCACCGCGTGGCGCGCCGGTATGTCGGACTGTTTCCACGCCTGAGCCGGACAAGCGTTAACCTCAGCGGCGTACTGGACGGCCGACAGGTCGCGGCCCGACCGCGTCGCCCGCCACCACCCAATCACTGTCCGGGGAGCGCCCAGGATGAGTTTTGCGCGAGTGCGGGCACTCGTTGTCGTCGGACTGCTGGCGGTCGTCGCCCTGGTCTTCGTGGTCGTCGCCGTGCTGAAGGACAGCCAGGGCACAGCCGGTACGGCGGCCGCCTGCCCGGACGGCTGGCCGCTGGTCGACCTGCGACTGCGGGAACAGAAGGACGTCAAGATCAACGTCTACAACGCCACCGACGAGGCAGGCCGGGCCGGCAGCGTCGCGGACGACTTCCGCAACCGCAAGTTCCAGGTCAAGAAGGTCGGCAACGAGGCCAAGGCGTTCGACGGCGTGGCCCAGTTGCGGTTCGGGCCCAAGGCCGTGGGCTCGGCGCACCTGCTGCGCGCGTACTTCCTCAACGAGGCCGACCAGAAGTTCGACGCGAACCGCAAGGACGACGCGGTCGACGTGGTCCTGGGCAACCAGTTCCAGCAGCTCGCCACCACCACCGAGGTCAACCAGTCGCTCGGCGACCTGGGCGCGCCGCAGGCGCCGCCCGAGACCTGCCCGATGCCGATCGAGAAGTAGGCGACGGCGCGACGACGGCACAGGGCGGTCTCCCTCCGGGGAGGCCGCCCTGTCGCGTGTGCGGCGCCGTCACGGCCCGCCGGAGGCGTCCAGGTCGACCAGCCGGTCGTGCAGCGGCCCGTGCAGCGCCGGCGGCGCGGCGAGCACCAGGTCCGGGCCGGGCGCGCGGCCGGACAGGCCGGTCACCAGCAGCCCGGCCTCCCGGGCGACCAGCCCGCCGGCGGCCAGGTCCCAGTCGGCCAGACCCTTCTCGTAGTACGCGTCCACCCGCCCCTCGGCGGCCAGGCAGAGGTCGAGCGCGGCGGCGCCCATCCGGCGGATGTCCCGGATGTGCGGGATCAGTTCGGTCACCACCCGCGCCTGGTGGGCCCGGCGGCCGGCGTCGTAGCCGAACCCGGTGGCGACGAGCGCCTGCCCGAGGTCGGTCGCGGTGGAGCCGTGCAGCCGCTGCCCGTCGCGCCAGGCGCCGCCGCCCAGCGTCGCGGTCCACTCCTCGCCGGTGACGACGTTGCGGACCACCCCGGCGACCACCTCGCCGGCCACCTCGGCGGCCAGCGAGACGGCGCAGTACGGCAGCCCGTACAGGTAGTTCACGGTTCCGTCGATCGGGTCGAGGATCCAGCGCACGCCGTCGGGGTCGGCGGGGCCGGTCTCGCCCGCGCCGTACTCCTCGCCCAGCACCGCGTCGCCGGGCCGCCGCTGCCGCAGCGCGGCGACCACCTGCCGTTCCACCGCCCGGTCGGCGGCGGTGACCACGTCGGTCACCGTGCTCTTGGTCGCGGCCACCGAGACGCCCTCGACCCGCATCCGGTACGCGGTGGCGGCGGCCTCCCGGGCCACGTCGACAGCGATCGTGAGCAACTCCCGCGCCGTGGGCGTCGAGGTGATCATGTCTCTCCCCTTCCGGCACGATCGGGACCGGCCGTCTCGTGCGCGGGTATCATCCTTACAAAGTCCACATCTGCGCCGAATCTGCGGTCCCGGACCGCAGGTCCGCCGTGCGGCGCGGGATGATCGCGGCAGACGGCGTTACAATTCACCCTGCCCACGCGCCACGGACCGCCAGCGACCGGACGGCCCGGGACACGGGGGTCCTCAACGACTCGCCCGGCGCGGCCGTCCCATGCTGCGCCGGACGACCCGGCCGTGCTCGCTCTTTCGCCTCCGGAAGGTCTTCGTGACAGATCCCCGCCAGACCGGCGCCGACGTTCGCTCGCTCACCGACACCCTGATCGCCCACGCGCAGAGCGCCGGCGGCCAGCTCACGTCGGCCCAGCTCGCGCGCACCGTCGAGTCCGCTGAGGTGACCCCGGCCCAGGCCAAGAAGATCCTCCGCGCGCTCTCCGAGGCGGGCGTGACGGTGGTGGTGGACGGCTCGGCGAGCACCCGCCGCCGCGTCGCCGCCGCCCGGTCCGCCACCCCGGCCTCCCGCGCCACCACCGCCAAGACCACCAAGAAGGCCGCCGCGCCCGCCCCGAAGCAGGCGCCCGCCGCCGACGAGTCGCCCGCCCCGGCCCCCCGGAAGGCGACCGCGCGCAAGGCCACCACCGCCGACGTGGCCAAGGCCGCGGCCCCGGCGAAGGCCACCAAGGCGACCCGCGCCACCAAGGCCACGGTGGCGGCGAAGACCGCCGCGGCCAAGCCGGCCAAGGCCGGCGGCAAGGCCGAGGGCCCCGACGGTGAGATCGACCCGGAGGAGCTGGCCGCCGAGATCGAGGACGTGGTGGTCGAGGAGCCGGCCGAGCTGACCCAGGCCGCCGAGGCCGACGCGGCCAGCTCCGCCACCGACAACGACTTCGAGTGGGACGACGAGGAGTCCGAGGCGCTCAAGCAGGCGCGCCGGGACGCCGAGCTGACCGCCTCCGCCGACTCCGTGCGGGCGTACCTGAAGCAGATCGGCAAGGTGCCGCTGCTCAACGCCGAGCAGGAGGTCGAGCTGGCCAAGCGGATCGAGGCCGGCCTCTACGCCGCCGAGCGGCTGCGCGCCGCCGACGAGGGCGAGGAGAAGCTGGTCCGCGACCTCCAGCGCGACCTGATGTGGATCTCCCGGGACGGCGAGCGGGCCAAGAACCACCTGCTGGAGGCCAACCTCCGCCTGGTGGTCTCGCTGGCCAAGCGCTACACCGGTCGCGGCATGGCCTTCCTCGACCTCATCCAGGAGGGCAACCTCGGCCTCATCCGCGCCGTCGAGAAGTTCGACTACACCAAGGGCTACAAGTTCTCCACCTACGCCACCTGGTGGATCCGCCAGGCCATCACCCGCGCCATGGCCGACCAGGCCCGCACCATCCGCATCCCCGTGCACATGGTCGAGGTGATCAACAAGCTCGGCCGGATCCAGCGCGAGCTGCTCCAGGACCTGGGCCGCGAGCCCACCCCGGAGGAGCTGGCCAAGGAGATGGACATCACACCGGAGAAGGTGCTGGAGATCCAGCAGTACGCCCGGGAGCCCATCTCGCTCGACCAGACCATCGGCGACGAGGGTGACAGCCAGCTCGGCGACTTCATCGAGGACTCCGAGGCGGTCGTCGCGGTCGACGCGGTGTCGTTCTCGCTGCTGCAGGACCAGCTCCAGCAGGTTCTCCAGACGCTGTCCGAGCGTGAGGCGGGCGTGGTGCGGCTGCGTTTCGGCCTCACCGACGGCCAGCCGCGCACTCTGGACGAGATCGGCCAGGTGTACGGCGTGACCCGGGAACGCATCCGGCAGATCGAATCCAAGACCATGTCCAAGTTGCGGCACCCCTCGCGTTCCCAGGTGCTCCGCGACTACCTGGACTGACCGCGCACGTCAACAAATAGTGCCGGTTTGATCACCAGCCGTACAACACTCTTTGGTGATCGGTCGGTTGCCTGTTTGTGATCGTTGACGTGGCACCCTTGGTGCACGGCACACTGTCCTCCACGCCAGGTGTGACCTCGGTCCCCCGCGGGCACACAGGGAAGGCAGGGCCCGAGATGGGTGTTGCACGATAGGTGAGCAACCGAAGAGAGTGTTCATCGGTGACGACCAGAGGAGGAAGGCGATGACCCCGACCCTCACGCCGCCGCCCGAGACGGTGAGCCCCCCGGCCGCCGATGAACGGTGCGACCGCTGCAATGCTGCCGGCAAGCTCCGGATCACTCTGGCGGGTGGGAGCGAGCTGGTGTTCTGTGGGCACCACGCGAACAAGTACGCGGAGGATCTCGTGAAGATCACCGTGCGCTACGCGTCGGACCCGGAGTTCAGCTGGCGTGGCGCCGATCTGATGGCGAACTGAGGTCCGACAGGAAGTCCATAACCCGACATGACCGGCCGGAGGCACCCGCAAGGGGAGCCTCCGGCCGGTTTTTCGTGTCCGGTCGACCCGGCCGACCCGTCAGAGGGTCTGCACGGTGGCGATGCGCTCCTCGAGCTGCTCGATGGTGGCCTGCGCGCTGGGCGGGCCGCCGCAGATCCGGCGCAGCTCGGCATGGATCTTGCCGTGCGGCTGGCCGGTGTGGTGGTGCCGGGCGGCCACCAGGGCGTTCAGCTGCCGCCGTAGCGCCACGCGGCGCTGGGCGGCACTCATCGGTGGGGGCGCCGCCGCCGGGGCCGCAGCGGCCGGCTCAGCGGTCCGCTGGGCGGCCCGGCGCTTCTGCGCGGCGAGCTGCTCGGCCTGCCGCTTGGTGAGCAGCAGCGAGACCTGGTCGGCGGTGAGCAGCCCGGGCAGGCCGAGGTATTCCTCCTCCTCCGGCGTGCCGGCCTGGGCGGCGGTGCCGAACGAGGCCCCGTCGAAGATCACCTGGTCCAGCTCGGCGGTCGCGGAGAGCGCGGCGAAACGCTTCTCCAGCTCCCCGCTGGCGCCGTCGTCGCGCTGGGCGCGCTCCAGCAGGTCGTCGTCGAAGCCCTCGCGGTCCTTCGGTTTGCCGAGCACGTGGTCCCGCTCGGCCTCCATCTCGCTGGCGAGCCCGAGCAGGTGCGGCACGCTGGGCAGGAAGACCGACGCGGTCTCGCCGGAGCGGCGGGCCCGGACGAACCGGCCGATCGCCTGCGCGAAGTACAGCGGGGTGCTGGCGCTCGTCGCGTACACGCCGACTGCCAGCCGGGGGATGTCGACGCCCTCGGACACCATCCGCACCGCGACCAGCCACCGTTGCTGTGAGGCGGCGAACGTCGCGATCCGCGCGGACGCGCCCTGGTCGTCGGAGAGCACCACGGCGGCCTTCTCACCGGTCACCTGCTCCAGCAGCTTCGCGTACGAGCGGGCCACCTGCTGGTCGCTGGCGATGACCAGGCCGCCCGCGTCGGGCATGCCGTTGGCGCGCAGCACGCTCAGCCGGGCGTCGGCGGCGCGCAGCACCTGCGGCATCCAGTCGCCGGCCGGGTCGAGCGCGGTACGCCACGCCTGGGCGATCAGGTCCTGCGTCATCGGCTCGCCGAGGCGGGCGGCCAGTTCCTCGCCGGCGTTGGTGCGCCACCGGGTCTCCCCCGAGTACGCCAGGAACAGCACCGGCCGGACCACGCCGTCGCGCAGCGCGTCGGAGTAGCCGTAGACCGAGTCGGCGCGGGAGCGCAGCAGCCCGTCGCCGCCACGCTCGTAGCTGACGAACGGGATCGGGTTGTCGTCGGAGCGGAACGGCGTACCGGTGAGCATCAGCCGGCGTACCGCGGGCTCGAACGCCGCCTTCACACCGTCGCCCCAGGTACGGGAGTCGCCGGCGTGGTGGATCTCGTCGAGGATGACGAGCGTGCGGCGGGTCATGGTGCGGCGCCGGTGCACCTGCGGCGCCATGCCCACCTGGGCGTAGGTGACCACGGCGCCGTGGAAGTCGGCCGCGGAGTGCAGGTCGGCGTTGCGGAACGCGGCGTCGAGTTGGATGCCGACCCGGGCGGCGGCCTGCGCCCACTGGGTCTTCAGGTGCTCGGTCGGCGCGACCACGGTGACCGCCTCGACGCTGCCGTCGGCGAGCAGCTCGGCGGCGATGCGCAGCGCGAACGTGGTCTTACCGGCGCCGGGCGTGGCGACCGCGGTGAAGTCCTCGGTCCGGCGGCGCAGGTATTCCACGAGCGCCTTGCGTTGCCAGGCGCGCAGGGGCGGGAACGTGTCGAGCGCCGGCATCCGCGGTGGCACGCGTAGCTCCTCTCCGCCGCGGACGGCGGCGGGCCCGACCGGGGCCACGGGAGCCGCCGCCCATGAAAACGCCCTCGCGCATCCGGTGCCGCGAAGGCCGGTTCAGCATAACCAGCGCGGGCCGTACGCCCCACTCGACGCCACGCCTGTCACATCCGCCCACCCCGGCGCACGGCGGGTCAGGGCAGTGGTCCCCGGGTGCCGGTGCGCGGCGGCCGCATCGTCGCCACCGGTGCGGACCAGCGGCGGCGCAGCGCGATCAGGCGCAGCCCGAACACGAACATCGCGGCGCCGGTGAGCGGCACGGCGGTGGCCTGTCCGCACGCCGACAGCAGCGCCACCGCGATCGAACCGGCGAGCGCGGCCAGCGCGTAGATCTCGCGGCGCAGCACCACCGGGATCTCGCCGGTGAGCAGGTCCCGGCCCAGCCCGCCGCCGATCGCGGTGAGCATGCCGATCATGCACGCGCCGACGGCCGGGACGGCGGCGTCGAGGGCCTTGAGCGTGCCGGTGACGGTGAACAGGCCGAGGCCGGCGGCGTCGAGCACCAGCACCGTGGTGCGCAGCCGGGCGAGCTGGGGGTGCAGCCAGAACACGGCGGTGGCGACGACGGCAGCGGTGGCGGCGTAGCGCCAGTCGGCGAACGCCAGCGGGGGTACCTCGTCGATCGCCAGGTCGCGGAAGATGCCGCCGCCGAGCGCGGCGACCACGCCGACGAAGACCACCCCGAACAGGTCGAGCCGTTTCGCCACCGCCGCGGAGGCGCCGGAGGCGGCGAAGACCGCCACGCCGGTCAGATCGGCGAGCAGAAGGGGGGTGGAGGTGGTCACCGCCGCAGGTTACGTCCAGGGGCGGCGGAGCCGCCCGGGATCACTCGGCGTACGAGTCGTAGATCTCCTTGCACTTCGGGCACACCGGCGAGCCCGGCTTGGCCGCCTTGGTGACCGGGAACGTCTCGCCGCAGAGCGCGACCACGTAGGTGCCCATGACGGCACTCTCGGCGATCTTCTCCTTGCGGACGTAGTGGAACATCTCCGGACCAGTGTCCGCGTCCTTCAGCTCGGGACGCTCGAGAACCTCTGTGCTCACGACTACACCTCCGGCGTTCCAGTTTTGCAGGTCGGTCCGCCCCGGTCCACCTGGGCCCCGGCCGGAGGCGGCCCGTACGGTAGCCGACGTGACCAACTTTCACATCAGTCTCGGTAGTGAGGTGGCCGACGCCCTGCGGGACGGCCGCCCGGTCGTGGCGTTGGAGAGCACGATCGTCTCGCACGGGCTGCCCCGGCCGGACAACCTGCGCGTGGCGCGCGAGATCGAGCAGGCCGTACGGGACGCGGGGGCGGTGCCGGCCACCATCGGCATGGTCGCCGGCAGGCTGCGGGTCGGGCTGGACGACGACCAGCTCACCCGGCTCGCCACCGTCGACGGCGTGAGCAAGCTCTCGGTCCGCGACCTGGCCCCGGCGGCGGCCACCGGAGCGGACGGCGCCACCACCGTCGCGGCCACGAGCGCGGTCGCGGCGGCGGCCGGGATCGGCGTGTTCGCCACCGGCGGGCTGGGCGGCGTGCACCGCGAGGCGGCGCAGACGTTCGACGAGTCGGCCGACCTGGTCACGCTGGCCCGGACGCCGATCGCCGTGGTCTGCGCCGGGGTGAAGTCGATCCTCGACGTGGGGGCCACGCTGGAGCGGCTGGAGACGCTCGGGGTGGGCGTGGTCGGCTACCGCACCCGCCGGTTCCCCGGCTTCTACCTCACCGACGCGGGCTTCGACCTGGACTGGTCGGTCGAGTCGCCGGAGCAGGTGGCCGACGTGCTGGCCGCCCGCGCGGCGCACGGCGTGCACCACGGCGGTCTGGTGGTGGCCAACCCGCTGCCCGCCGACGAGCAGCTCGACCCGGCGCTGCACGACCGCACGCTCGCCGAAGGACTGGCGGCGCTGGCCCGCGAGGGGATCACCGGCAAGGCGGTCACCCCGTTCCTGCTGTCGCACTTCCACTCCGCGACCGAGGGCGCGAGCCTGGCGGTGAACGTCCGGATCATCCTGCGCAACGCCGATCTCGCGGCCCGGATCGCGGTCGCCGCGGCGACCACCTCATGAGCGGGAGGCCGCGCATCGTCGTCGTCGGCGACGTGATCACCGACGTGCTCGCGGTGCTGTCCGGGCCGCTGGCGACCGGCTCGGACACGGCGGCCGGGATCCGGTTCAGCGGCGGCGGGCAGGCGGCGAACACCGCGGCCTGGCTCGCCGGGCAGGGCGCGGCGGTGACGCTGGTCGCCGCCGTGGGCGACGACGAGACCGGCCGGGAGCGGGTGGCCGAGCTGACCCGGATCGGTGTCGAGTGCGCGGTGGAGCGGCACGAGGGCTACCCGACCGGCACCGTCATCGTGCTCGCCCACGACGGGGAGCGCACGATGATCAGTCAGCGGGGCGCGAACCTGCGGCTGACCGCCGGGCACGTGGACGCGGCGCTGGCCGCCGCGCCCGACGCCGGGCATCTGCACCTGTCCGCGTACACCCTGTTGGACGTCGGGTCGCGCGGCGCCGGCCTGCGCGCGCTGGCCGCGGCCCGCGAGCGCGGGCTGACCGTCAGCGTCGACGCGGCGTCCGCGGCGCCGCTGCGGCGCGTCGGCGGGGCGTTCCTGACCTGGGTACGCGACGTCGACCTGCTGCTGGTCAACACGGACGAGGCGACGGTGCTGGCCGGCGGGCTGGACCCGGCGGCGCAGGCGCGGGCGCTCACAGCGGTGGCGCACCGGGTGGTGGTCAAGCGCGGCGCGGCGGGCGCGGTGTGGGTGGAGCGCGGCGGTGTGGTGGAGTTCGCGCCCGCGCCCGGGGTGGACGTGGTGGACGTGACCGGCGCCGGGGACGCGTTCGCGGCCGGGCTGCTCACCGCGTGGCTGGCCGGCGCCGACCCGCGTGCCGCGCTGGCCCGGGCCGGTGACCTGGGCGCGCTCGCCGTGACGACAGTGGGTGCCCGCCCGGCGCCGTGACGCCGGCGGCCGGTCCGGGCGGCGCTCCGCCCGGGCCGGTCAGGGCTCGGCGTCGATGATCTTGTGCGGGTTCTCCTCGGCGGTGAGGGCCGTGGGCGCGGGCTCCTCGCGGTGCCGGTTCTGGAACCGGTTCGCCAGGCGGTGCTCCTCCTTGGGCGGCCGGTCGTTCGCCAGCAGCACCGCCAGCCAGGGCACGAGCACCATGCCGAGCGCGCACAGCGGCAGCCAGAGCCAGAGAAGCGGTGCCTTCGCGCCGACCAGGATCGCGCCGGCCACCAGACACGCGACCCGGATGGCCATCATCAGCACGTAACGCTTCTGCCGGCTGTTGAGCTGGTCGTCCTGGCTGCGCGGGGCGTCGGTGATCAGTATCGGCTGGTACGCCTGACGCTTCACCACGGACCTCCTACGAGGGGATAGGGCCCATCCTGTCACTCCGGACGGATGATCGGCGAAAATCGTGACAGCCCGGTGCGTGTTACGTGCGTGGTACGCTTCGCCCGTGGCCAACCGGTTCAGCTTCACCGACGAGGCGCTGGCGAACCTGCGGGTCTACGACGTCACACCCGGGGAAGTCTGGGAGGCCCTGCACAGCAACCGCCGGGTCATCCGCCACCTCGGGGACGACGTCATGGTGGTCTACGCCACCGACCACCGCGGCCGGCGGCTCGCCGTGCTGCTGGCCGAGGCCGACGGCACCGACAACGACTGGGACATCCTCTCCGCCCGCGAGCTGAGCGACGTCGAGGCCAAGCGCTACGACGAGGCGGTGCGGAACTCACGCCGACGAGGAGGCGGTCACGATGCACCGTGACGAGGCGACCAAGCGGTTCCACGCCGGAGGCGACGCGTTCGCCGACCTGATCGACGACACGTCGCCGGCGCAGCTGCCCACCCCCGACACCGACGTGCCGATGGTCAGCCGGTCGGTCCGGCTCCCGCTGGAGACGTACGAGCGGGTCCGCGCCGCCGCCGACGCGCGCGGCATCGGGGTGACCACACTGATGCGGCAGTGGATCGAGGCCGGCCTGGCCGACCTGGACGACTCGGCCACCGTCTCGCTGGCCGACGTACGCCGCGCGCTGGCGTCTCTGTCCCGCCCGACCGCCGCCTGACGGCTCACGCCTCCGGGCCGGCCTCGTCGAGCATCTCCCGCCCGATCGGTGAGGCGGAGGGCTCCGGCGGCCGGTGCCAGGCCCGGCGGGCGTCGGCGAACGCGACCAGCGCCAGCACGAGAGCCACCGCGCCGAGCGCGAACATCGCCGGCACAGCCGCCAGCGCGGGCAGGAGCAGCACCAGGGCGAGCAGCCCGACCAGCCGGGGGCGGGACACCCGGCCGAAGATCTCGTACTCGAACCGGGACCGGGCGGCCAGGAACAGCGCCGGGCCGCCCGCCACGAAGACCAGCCAGTTCGGCTGAACCGTGTCGTACGGGTGGGCGATGACCAGCTCGTAGCCGACAGCGGCGCTGAGCACGCCGAGCACCATGAACAGGTGGGTCTGCGCGGCCGACTCGGCCAGCCGCCCCGGCGTGCCGGCCATCCGCAACGCCTCCGCCAGCAGGTGACCGGCCCGGTAGAAGTAGATGCGCCAGAGCAGCGCCGTGATCACGAACGAGATCGCGAACGCCACCGCCGCCTCGCCGGAGAACTCCTTCCCGCTGTACGTCACGCCGATCACCAGGATCGACTCGCCCAGCGCGATGAGGAAGATCTGCTGGTAGCGCTCGGCGAGGTGTTCCCCGGCGACGAGCCACTGCCGGATGGGCGACGCCCCGATCCTCGGCAGCGGCCAGCCCAGCAACGTGCCGAGGTGGTCCACCGCCAGCGCGACGACCCACAGCGCCAGGCGGGGACCGGGCATCAGCGCGCCGGCGAGCCACAGCGGGGCGCTGGCCCCCGCCCAGGCGGCCAGCCGTAGCGGAACCAGACGCCGCGGGTGGCCGCGCAACGCCGCCGCGATCAGCAGCGGCCGGCCGACCATCACCACCACGTACGCGAGCGCGAACGGCAGCGCCCGCTCCTCCAGCGCGCGGGGCAGCGTCACGCCCAGCACCAGGCTGCCGAACATGGTGCCGACCACCACGACCTGGATGACGGCGCGCTCCGGCTCGTACCGGCTGGTCACCCAGGTGGTGATCGTCCAGACCTGCCAGAGCACCAGGAACAGCAGCAGGGTCTTGCCCACTTCGGCGGCCACCGCACCGGCGGAGCCGTCGAGGCCGTCGATCAGCCGCTGGGAGACCCGGGTCAGCGCGAACACGAAGACCAGGTCGAAGAAGAGCTCCAGGAACGTGGCCCGCCCGGGACTGGACGCGGTACGCAGCAGCGCCCCGCCCCGCTGCTCGGTCATCGTCCGCTCCCGTCCCCCGTCCTGGCGACCAACGACAGCGGCGGCGGGCCGGTTGCGGCGGCGGGCGGCGGATCAGCCCTTCGCGGCCTTCGCCTCCGCCTTCATCCGCTGCTTGAACTCGCGTACCCGGCGCAGCGACTCCGGATCGGTCACGTCCGCGACCGACCGGTGGGCGTCCGCGTCGCCGTAGTCACCGGCCGCCTCGCGCCAGCCGTCCGGGGTGATCCCGAACCGCTTGCCGAGCAACGCGACGAAGATCTGCGCCTTCTGCCGGCCGAACCCGGGCAGCTCACCCACCCGGCGCAGCAGTTCCCGGCCGTCGGTCACGTCGGACCAGAGCCGGGCCGGGTCGCCGTCGTAACGCTCCACGAGCGCCCGGCACACCTCCTGCACGCGGGCCGCCATCGCCTTGGGGAAGCGGTGCAGCGCGGGCGGCCGGGCGAAGATCTCCACCAGCGCCTCCGGGTCGTACCCGGCCAGTTCCGCGGCGTCGGGCTCGTGGCCGAGCCGCTGCGCCAGCACGTACGGGGAGGAGAACGCCTTCTCCATCGGCACCTGCTGGTCCAGCACCATGCCGAGGAGCAGGGCCAGCGGGCTGCGCGCCAGCAGTTCGTTGGCCTGCGGGTCGACGGGCAGTGACAGCGTCATGGGGACCATCCTGCCGCCCCGCCCGCCGGTCGCGGGCGCCGACTCCCCGACGACGTGACGCGGCCCGGCGGACCCCTGCGAGGTCCACCGGGCCGCGGCCCACGGTGTGGTCAGGTCACCCGTGTCGTCAGTTGACGACGAAGAGCAGCCGGTTCGGCGAGCCCGAGCCCGGGCTGGTCACCTTGCCGGTGGTGGCGTTGCTGGTCAGGTAGCTGGCCACCTGAGCCGGGGTGTAGGAGGTGTTCGCGGACAGCACGAGCGCCGCCGCGCCGGCCACGTGCGGGGACGCCATCGACGTGCCGCTGATCGAGTTGGTGGCGGTGTCGCTGGTCCGCCACGCCGAGGTGATCGACGAGCCCGGGGCGAAGATGTCCACGCAGGAGCCGTAGTTCGAGTAGGAGGCACGGGCGTCGGTGCTGGTGGTGGCGCCCACCGTGATCGCCGAGGCGACCCGGGCCGGCGACGAGTTGCACGCGTTGGCGCTGGAGTTGCCGGCCGCGAGCGCGTACGTGATGCCGGAGTTGATCGAGTTGGCCACCGCGTTGTCCAGCGTGGTGCTGGCGCCGCCGCCGAGGCTCATGTTGGCCACGGCCGGCTTCACCGCGTTCGAGGTGACCCAGTTGACGCCGCTGATCACGCCGGCGGTGGTGCCGCTGCCGGAGCAGTTGAGCACCTTGACGGCCACCAGGCGCACGCTCTTGGCCACGCCGTACTTGGTGCCGCCGACGGTGCCGGCGACGTGCGTGCCGTGGCCGTTGCAGTCGGTGTTGTTGGTGTCGACCGTGTTGGTGCCCCAGGTGGCCCGGCCGCCGAAGTCGCTGTGCGTGGTGCGGATGCCCGTGTCGATGATGTAGGCACGCACGTTGCTGGCGGTGTTCGGGTAGGTGTAGGTGCTGTTCAGCGGCAGGTTGCGCTGGTCGATCCGGTCCAGGCCCCAGGTGGCGCCGGTCTGGGTGCCCTGGGTGGTCATGACGCGGTCCTGCTCGACGTACGCGACGGCCGGGTCGGCGGCGAGCCGGCGGGCCTGGGCGGGCGTCATCTTCGCGCTGTAGCCGGTGAGAGCGGAGCTCCACACCGTGCCGACGTTGCCGCCGTAGCGCTTGGCCAGGCCGGCGGCCCGGTCCGGCACGGCGGTACGGGCGGCGAGGGTGTTCGCGGTGCCGACCGCGTCGCCCTTGAGCACGACCACGTAGCTGCCGCTGACGGCGTCCGCGGCGCCGGCGTACCGGATCTCCCCGGTGGGCGCGGCGAGAGCGGGCGTGGAGGCGGCGGCGGCGAAGGCCGCGGCGGCGGCCGTGACGGCGAGCGCACGCAGCGCGCGCCGCCGGGGAAGGGACACGTCGGGCATCGTCTGGCTCCCTACCGGGCGGCCCGGTTTGTGGCCGGATCGCCCCATCGACGGATGTTGGCAGGAATGCTAGCCAGAGATCGATAAACATGAAAGAGATAGCCGCCGATAGATGCGGTCGACGTTATGGATTCGGCGGGTGCCGCGCCACGCTGGACGGCGCCCGGGGCAGGATGAGCACGTGGACCGTCACGACATGCTGCTCTCCCCCGCCGGGGTCGACGCGCTGCGCACCGCGCTGACGCTCGCCCGCTTCACCGCCAACGGGATCGCCGACCGCCTGGGCCCGCAGGCCACCGGCGCGGTGGCCCGCAACGACTACCGGGCCGCGCTGCGCGCCACCGAGGACCGGGACCGGCTGGCCACGCTGATCCGGGTGTTCATCTGCGACCAGACCGAGCCGGAGGCGGCGGTGGCCGCCGCGCTGGCCCCGCTCGCGCTGGACGAGGCACTGGCCGGGGGCATCGTGGAGCGGCACGGCGACGGCCTGCGTGCCGGGGTCGACCTGGAGCCGTACGGGGACGAGTGGTGGGTTCTCGCCGACGTGCCGGCCGCCGCGCGCCCCGGGCGTCCGCTGCACGCCGAGCACGTGCTGGGCATCGGCGGCGCCACCCAGACGCTGATCTCGGCCGCGGTGCGCCCGACCGTGGACACCGCGCTCGACCTCGGCACCGGCTCCGGCGTCCAGGCGTTGCACCTGGGCACCCACGCCCGCCGGGTCACCGCCACCGACGTCTCCGAGCGGGCGCTGCGCTTCGCCGCGACCACCGCCGCGCTCAACGGGCAGGACTGGGAGCTGCTGCGCGGTGACATGGTCGCCCCGGTGGCCGGGCGCCGCTTCGACCTGGTGGTCAGCAATCCCCCGTTCGTGGTCGGCCCGGGCACCACCACGCACGTCTACCGGGACTCCGGCCGGGTCGGCGACGCGATCGGCGCGGAGCTGGCCGCCGCCGCGCCGGACCTGCTCACCGAGGGCGGCACGATGCAGTACCTGGCGAACTGGGTGCACGTCACCGGCGAGGACTGGGCCGAGCGGGTCACCGGCTGGTTCGCCGGCACCGGCCTGGACGCGTGGGTGATCCAGCGCGAGGTGGCCGACCCGATGGCGTACGTGAACCTGTGGCTCACCGACGTCGGCGAGAGCGCCGACCCGCAGCGGATGGCGGCCTGGCTGGACTGGTTCGACGCGCACAAGGTGGAGGCGATCGGCTTCGGCATCGTCTCGCTGCGTCGCTCCGGCCACGACCAGCCGGTCGTCCGGGTGGAGGACCTGCGCCAGCGGGTCGAGCCGCCGCTGGGCGACCGGATCGGCGAGTGGTTCGCCCGGCAGGACTGGCTGCGCGCCCGGGACACCGAGGGCCTGCTCGCCGCCCGCTACCGCGCCGCCGAGGGCCTCCAGCTGCGGCAGGAGGCCACCATGGGCGACGACGGCTGGGCTGTCGACCGGCAGGTCCTGGCCATGCCGCGCGGGCTGCGCTGGTCGGAGGAGATCGACCCGCTGGTGCTCGCCCTGGTCGGCGGCGCCGACGGCCGGCTGCCGCTGCGCGACCAGCTCGCCCTGCTGGCCGCCGCGCACGACGTGGCACCGGACGAGCTGGCCGAGGCCGCCGGGCCGATCGTGGCGCACCTGGTCGAGCGCGGCATCGTCGAGCCGGTGACCGACTGATGCGGGCGGTGGTGCAGACCGTCGGCCGGGCCCGGGTGACAGTCGACGACGAGGTGACCGGTGAGATCGCCGACGGGCTGCTGGTGCTGCTCGGCGTCACCCACACCGACACCCCGCAGGTGGCCGCCACGATGGCCCGCAAGCTGCACGAGCTGCGGATCCTCGACGACGAGCGCAGCGCCGCCGACGTCGGGGCGCCGCTGCTCGTGGTCAGCCAGTTCACGCTCTACGGCGACGCCCGCAAGGGCCGGCGGCCGAGCTGGACCGCCGCCGCGCCGGCCGAGGTGGCCGAGCCCCTGGTGGACGCCGTGGTCGAACAGCTGCGCGCCCGGGGCGCGAAGGTGGAGACCGGCCGCTTCCGCGCCCACATGCTCGTGGAGAGCGTCAACGTCGGTCCCCGGACCCTCGTGCTCGACCTCTGAGGAGGATCAGAAGAACAGCCCGCGGCGGGACAGCGACTGACGCAGCCAGCCGTCGAGCTGGGCGGCCCAGTCCGTGCGGTCCGCCGTCGCGTGGTCCACTGTGAACCGGCCGAACGCGTCGCGGCCCTCGGTGAACAGGCCACCCCGCTTGTCCAGCTCCAGCACCACGTGGACCTGCCGCGGATCGGTCACGAAGGTGACCTCCAGCTGGTTCATCGCGCCCGCGTACTGCGGCGCCGGGTAGAACTCGATCTCCTGGTAGAAGGGCAGCTGCTGGTGCAGGCCGTAGATGTGTCCACGCTCGACGTCGGCGCGCGCGAAGCGGAAGCCCAGCCGTAGCAGCGCCTCCAGCAGCCGCTCGTGGGCCGGCAGCGGGTGCACCGCGACCGGGTCCAGGTCACCCTTGTCCATCGCCCGCGCCACCTCCAGCTCGGTACGCAGACCCATCGTCATGCCGTGCAGGTGCTGGCCGTACAGGTCGGTGAGCGGCGTCTCCCACGGCACCTGGAAGCGGAACGGCACGTCGTGGCGCTGCCCCGGCTCCAGCCGGAACGGGCCGGTCATCTGGGCCCGGCCGAACTCCTGGTTGACGTCGTACTCCGAATCGGAGCTCTCCACCTCGACCCGCGTGACCAGACCGAGTGCGACGTAGCTCACGTCCACCGGGTGGTCGCCACCGACCACCTGGATCCGGCCCTCCAGAACGCCGCCCGGGCGGCAGTTCGGGTTGGCCAGCACCGTCTCCACCGACGGTCCGCCCACACCCATCGCCTGCATGAGCCGCTTGAAGACCACCACGTTCTCCGATCATCAGTGCCGGGCCGGCTCCGACGGCCGGTCGGTGGCACGGTAACCGCGCCGGGCAAGCGGATGCCGGATTCCCGCGAGGATTCCTGTCGGTTCCCCGATCGCCTCACTCCCGTCTCACGCCCCGACCGCCAAGCTGTTTGTCATCGGCCACCACCGCGTGGGCGGCACGGGACCGGTAGGCACGTCGGACACGGGGAGAACAGAGATGACCCAGCAGATGATCGAGCACCAGGACATGGACGTCACCCTCACGGACCTCGACGCCACCGACGAGCGCGGCGTCTCCACCGACCTGGTCCGGGCGTACCTGAACGGCATCGGCCGCACCAAGCTGCTCACCGCGGCGCAGGAGGTCGAGCTGAGCAAGCGGATCGAGGCCGGCCTCTTCGCCGAGGAGAAGCTGGCCACCTGCACCCCCGTCTCCGCCGAGCTGCGCGCGGACCTGGCGCTGATCGCGGCCGAGGGCCGCGCCGCGAAGGACCACCTGCTGGAGGCGAACCTGCGGCTGGTGGTGAGCATCGCCAAGCGCTACACGGGTCGCGGCATGGCCTTCCTCGACCTCATCCAGGAGGGCAACCTCGGCCTCATCCGCGCCGTCGAGAAGTTCGACTACACCAAGGGCTACAAGTTCTCCACCTACGCCACCTGGTGGATCCGCCAGGCCATCACCCGCGCCATGGCCGACCAGGCCCGCACCATCCGCATCCCCGTGCACATGGTGGAGCAGGTCAACCGCATGGTCCGGGTGCGCCGGGAGCTGTCGGTGACGCTGGGCCGCGAGCCCACCGTGAGCGAGGTGGCCGTGGCGCTGGAGATCCCGGAGTTCCAGGTGATCGAGCTGATCTCCTACGACCGGGAGCCGGTCAGCCTGGACCAGGCCGTCGGCGAGGACGGCGAGAGCGCGCTCGGCGACTTCGTCGCCGCCGTCGACCCGCGTACCGAGCCGGGCGACGCCGCCACGAACGGCGAGCTGCGCAACGAGGTCCGGATCGTGCTGGCCACGCTGTCCCAGCGGGAGCAGGCGGTGATCCGGCTGCGCTTCGGCCTGGACGACGGCCGGCAGCGCACGCTGGACGAGGTGGGCCGCGAGTTCGGCCTGTCCCGGGAGCGGATCCGGCAGATCGAGAAGGTCACGCTGCTCAAGCTGCGCGACCCGGAGCGGGCGAACCGGCTGGAGGCGTACGCCTGCTGATCCCCCCTGCCCCGACAGGCCCCGGCGGTTCGCCGGGGCCTGTCGCGCTTGACCCGGGCGCTCCCGCCGTATAGAACCGACTGGTTACACAACCAGGAGGTTATGAACGTGTCCGCGGATCTGCTCGACGCCACATTCGCCGCGCTCGCCGACCCCACCCGGCGCGCCATCCTCACCCGGCTGGCCGCCGGTGAGGCCACAGTCACCGAGCTGGCCGAGCCGTTCGCGATGAGCCAGCCCGCCGTCTCCAAGCACCTCAAGGTGCTCGAACGCGCCGGCCTGGTCACCCGGGGCCGGGACGCCCAGCGCCGCCCCTGCCGGCTCGACGCCCGGCCGCTGCGGGAGGCCGTCGCGTGGCTGGCGGACTACCGCGACTACTGGGCGGAGAGCTACGCGCGGCTGGACGAGGTGCTCGCCGAGCTGACCGCCGGGGAGCAGCGGTGACCGGCCTGACCGTCACGCTGCACGGCGACCGGGAGATCCGGCTCAGCCGCGACTTCGCCGCCCCGCGCCACCTGGTGTTCGCCGCCTTCACCCGACCCGAGCTGCTGGTCCGCTGGTGGGGCGCCCGTGGCTGGCACCTGGTCGAGTGCGAGGTGGACCTGCGGGTCGGCGGGCGCTGGCGGTTCGTCTCCCGGGGACCGGACGGCGACCTGATGGCCCAGGGCGGCACGTACCGGGAGGTCGACCCGCCCGCGCGGCTGGTCTGCACCGAACTCTTCGACGACCAGTCCTATCCGGGCGAGACGCTGGTGCGTCACGACTTCACCGGTCCGGCGGACCGGACCACGGTCGTCACCCACCTGCGGTACGCCACCGCGCAGGGCCGCGACACCGTCCTGCGCTATCCGATGACCCGCGGCCTGAGCGAGGCGTTCGACCGCCTCGCGGCAGCGCTGCACAACGATTCGACGACAGGAGCGACAACGTGAACTGGACGCTGGAAGTGGTGGTCGTACCGGTCTCCGACCTGGACCGGGCCAAGGAGTTCTACGTGCGGCGGCTCGGCTTCGTCCTAGACCACGACACCGATCTGGGCGGCGCGGGGCGGATCGTCCAACTCACTCCCCCGGGCTCCGGGTGCTCGATCGTGCTCGGCCGGGGCGTCGTACCGGAGATGCCGCCGGGCTCCCTCAAGGGCCTGCAACTCGTCGTGCCCGACCTGGAGCGGGCGCACGCCGAGCTGGTCGAGCGGGGCGTCGAGGTGAGCGAGATCCAGGTGATGGGTCAGAACCCGCGCCCGGTGCCGCACCCGCTGGACAACGTCGGCTTCGTGTTCTTCCGCGACCCGGACGGCAACGAGTGGGCGGTACAGCAGATCTCCGAGCGCGGCTGAGGCCTACAACCTCCGCGGGCCGGTGTCCGGACGGGCGGCCTCGGCGCCGGTGCGCACAGTGGCGTGCAGCACCGAGATGCCGTCCGGCCGGGCCAGCACCGGGTTGAGCGTGAGCGACCGCACCCGGGGCTGCTCGTCGGCGAGGCGGCCGACCCGCACCAGCAGGTCGACCAGGGCCGCCCGGTCCACCGGCGCGGCACCCCGGTGCCCGCGCAGCAGCGGCGCCGCCCGGGGTTCGTCGACCAGCTCGGCGGCGTCCCGGTCGGTCAGCGGCACCGCGCGCCAGGCCCGGTCACCGAGCAGCTCGGTCGCGACACCACCCAGCCCGAACCCGACCACCGGCCCGAACGCCGGATCCTCCACCAGCTCCACCACGCACGCCACGCCCGGCGCGACCATCGGCTGGACCAGCACCTCCGCGCCGAACACCGGGGCCATCTCCGCGTACGCGCGGCGCAGCGCGGCGGCGTCGGTCAGGTCGAGGCGTACCGCGCCCAGGTCGAGGCGGTGCCGCAGCCCGGGGGCGGCGGCCTTGAGCGCCACCGGCCAGCCGAGCCGCTCCCCCACCGCCGCCGCCTCCTCGGCCGAGCGGGCCGGCACCGAGTCCACCACGTCGATCCCGTACGCGCGCAGCAACGCCGCCGAGTCGGCGCCGTCCGGCCGCAGCGCGGCGTGCCCCGCCGTCCGGTCCACGTCGGCCAGCTCCGGCAGCACCCCGGCGGGCCGGCGCAGCCAGTCCGCGTACGCGGTCACCCGGCCCAGCGCGCGCACCGCCTCCTCCACGCTCGGGTACGCCGGCACCCCGGCCGGCACCAGCCCGGCCAGGAACGTCGCCACCACCGGCTTGCCGGTGACCCGCGCCTCGGGCAGCGCCGCCGCGAAGTCGGCCACCGGATCGGCGAGCTGGCCCGGCAGCGGCGGCGCGAACACCGCCACCACGGCGTCCACCCGCTCGTCGGCCACCGCCTCGCCGAGCGCGGCGGCGTACGCGGCGGCCCCGGCGCTCGGCCCGACGTCCCGCGGGTAGCCGTCGGCAACGGTCAGTCCCTGCGCCGCGCAGGCGGTAGCGGCCAGCCCGGTCAGCGCCGACGAGTTGCCCACCACCGCCACCCGACGCCCGGCCGGCAGCGGCTGGTGGGCCAGCAGCACGCCCACATCGAGCAGTTCGGACACGGTGTCCACCCGGATCACCCCGGACTGGGCGAACAACGCGCTCACCGCCGCCGCGTCCAGCGCGGGCGCCTCCCCCACGCCCGGCGGCCGGGCCAGCGAGGCGAGCGCCACCACCGGCTTGCGGCGGCCGATGCGCCGCGCCAGCCGGGCGAACTTGCGCGGGTTGCCGAACGTCTCCAGGTAGAGCGTGATGACGTCGGTGGCCGGGTCGTCCTGCCAGTACTGGAGCAGGTCGTTGCCGGACACGTCGGCCCGGTTGCCGGCCGAGACGAAGCTGGACAGGCCGAGCCCGCGCCGGGACGCCTCGGCCAGCAGCGCCACCCCGAACGCGCCGGACTGGCTGAACACGCCGACCCGCCCCGCCGCGGGCAGCACCGGGGCGAGCGTGGCGTTGAGGCGTACCGCCGGGTCGGTGTTGGCGACGCCGAGGCAGTTCGGGCCGACCACCCGCATGCCGGCCAGGTGCGCGGCGCGGACCAGCGCGCGCTGCGCCGCCGCGCCGGCCGGGCCGGACTCGGCGAACCCGGCCGAGATCACCACCAGGCCGTGCGCCCCCGCGCGGGCCGCGTCGCGGACCACGTCGGTCACCGCGTCCGGCGGGACCGCCACCACGGCCAGGTCGACGTCCTGGCCGGCGTCGGCCGCCGACGGGTACGCGGGCAGCCCCGCCACCGTCGCCGCGCTCGGGTGCACCGGCACGATCGCCCCGGCGAAGCCGCCGTCACGCAGATGCCCGAGCAGCGCCGCGCCGACGCCCTGGCCGGTGGTGCTGGCGCCGTACACGGCGATGCCGCGCGGCGCGAGCAGCCGGGCGATCGACCGCGCCTCGGTGCGGTGCTCCCGGCCGCGCTGCACCTCGAGCGTCGCCTCGGTGGGCGCGATCGGGAAGCTCAGGTGCACCACGCCGTCGGCGTACTGGCGCTGGACCTGGTAGCCGAAGTCGGCGAAGACCCGCAGCATCGCCCCGTTGGCCGGGAGCACCTCGGCGACGAAGTGCACGATGCCGTTGCGTCCGGCCGCGTCGGCCAGATGTTCCAGCAGCACCGAGCCGATGCCCCGGCCCTGGTAGGCGTCCTCGACCACGAACGCCACCTCGGCCTCGGGCGAGGAGGGGCCGAGCCGCTCGTACCGGCCGACGGCGACGATCCGCTCGCCGGCGAGCACCACGAACGCCTCCCGGTCGCGGTGGTCGACGTTGACGAAGCGCTTCAGGTCGCGTTCCGGGATACGCGGGTACGGCGAGAAGTACCGCAGGTATCGGGTGCGCTCCGAGAAACGGCCGTGCATGGCCACGATCTCGGGCGCGTCCTCCGGACGGATCTGTCGCAGCTGGACGGTCGTGCCGTCGCTGAGCAGCACGTCCACCGGTTGTTCGACGGTGGTCACCGGTCGGTCCTCCCCTGCCGCCGGCTCAGTCGCGCGGGTCGTGCGGATCGAGCCCGAGCAGCGGGAAGACGGCCTTGCGGGTGGCCGCGACGGCCCGGTCCACCGCGTTCGGCTCGCCGCTGGGCTGCCACGGCTGGTACGACGGGTCCACGTCGTCGGTCATCCGCAACGGCACGTCGTGCCCGGGTCGCCGCCGCGCGGCCAGCTCCCGCCAGCCGGGCGGGGTCAGCGTGGCCGGGTCGACCGGCTCGCCGGTGGCGATCGCGAGCAGGTGCGTCCAGGCCCGGGGCACCACCTCGACCAGCGCGTACCCGCCGCCGCCGGTGGCGACCCAGCGGCCGTCGCACAGCTCGTCGGCGAGCGCCCGCAGCGCGCGGTAGGTGGCCCGCTGCCCGTCCACGGAGAGGTGCAGGTCGGCCAGCGGATCCTTGCGGTGCCCGTCGGCGCCGCACTGGGTGACCAGCACCTGCGGCCGGAACGCGCGCAGCACCGACGGCACGATCGCGTGGAACGCCCGTTGCCAGCCCGCGTCGCCCACCCCCGGCGGCAGCGGCACGTTGACGGCGGTGCCCTCCGCGCCCGGGCCGCCGGTCTCGTCCGGGAACCCGGTGCCGGGGAACAGCGCGAGCGGCGTCTCGTGCAGGCTGACGGTGAGTACCCGCGGGTCGCGGTAGAAGATCTCCTGCACGCCGTCGCCGTGGTGCACGTCCACGTCCACGTACGCGATCCGCTCCGCGCCGAGGTCGAGCAGCCGCGCGATGGCCACGGCCGGGTCGTTGTAGACGCAGAACCCGGCGGCCCGGGCGGGCATCGCGTGGTGCAGCCCGCCGGCCACGCTCACCGCACGCCGGGCGTCGCCGCGCCACACCGCCTCGGCGGCGGCCGTCGTGGCGCCGGCGATCAGCGCGCTCGCCTCGTGCATCCCGTCGAAGACCGGATTGTCCGACGTGCCCAGACCGAACCCGGCGAACAGCGGGTCGCGCGGCGCGGACCGGACCGCGTCCAGGTAGGCCGGATCGTGCACGCGGGTGAGCAGCGCGTCGTCGGCCGGCTCGGGCTTGACCAGCCGCACGCCGGGCCGGTCCAGCACACCCAGCTCGCGGGCGAGCGCCATGGTCAGCTCGACCCGGACCGGGTCGAGGGGATGGTCGCCCATGTCGTAGGCGAGGAGACCCTCGTCCCACACCACCACCGTGTCGTCGGCCATGCGGCCATCGTCGCACGTGGCCCGGGACGCGCCCACCGGTCGTGCGCTCACCGGCCGGACGTGCCGCCGGTCGCGACCGGACGGTCCGCGTCGGCCACCCACTCGCTCCACGAGCCGACGTACAACGCGGCGTCCGGACGACCGGCCAGGTGCAACGCGAGCACCGCCTGCGCGGCGGTCACCCCGGAGCCGCAGTACGCACCGACCGGCGCGTCCGCGTCCACCCCGGCGGCGGCGAACCGCTCCCGCAGCGCCTCGGCGCCCGGGAACCGGCCCTGCGTGACGTACTCCGGGGCGGGCAGGTTGACCGCGCCCGGCACGTGCCCGGCGACCGGGTCGACCGGCTCGTGCTCGCCCCGGTAGCGGGGCGCGGCCCGTACGTCGATCAACACGCCGGGCCCGGCGGCGGCGAGCCGGGCGGCAGCGGCGGCGTCGAGCACCGGCAACGCGCCGGGCGCCACGGTCACGTCGCCGGGCGCCGGGGCGGGCACGCTCGTGTCGACCGGCAGGCCGGCGGCCGTCCAGGCCGCGAAGCCGCCGTGCAGCACCCGCACCTGCCGGTGCCCGGCCCAGCGCAGCGTCCACCAGGCGCGGGCGGCGGACATGCCGTCGCCGCCGTCGTACACCACGACGGGACGACCGGCGCGGACGCCCGCGGCCCGCAGCGCGGCCTGCAACGCCGCCGGGTCCGGAAGCGGGTGCCGGCCGGCGGCGCCGGGCGGCCCGCACAGCTCGGTGTCCAGGTCGACGAAGACGGCGCCGGGCAGGTGGCCGGCGGTGTAGTCGTCGCGTCCGGGCGGGCCGGTCAGCCGCCAGCGGACGTCGAGCAGGGTCGGCGGGTCGGCGTGATCGAGTTCGGCGGCGAGCCGGTCGGGCTCGACCAGCAGGTCTGCGGTGGCGGGCATGCGGCCCAGTCAACACCATTCGGCCCGCCACCTCCGGCTTCGCCTGCGTCGATGGTCGGTGGGAGCGGGTACCATCGGAGCCCAGGAGGCCGCAGACGTGAAGCACGACCTTGTTGACACCACCGAGATGTACCTGCGCACCATCCTCGAACTCGAGGAGGAGGGGGTGCCGCCGCTTCGTGCCCGCATCGCCGAGCGGCTGAAGCAGAGTGGTCCGACCGTCAGCCAGACCGTCGCCCGCATGGAGCGCGACGGCCTGCTCACCGTCGAGGGCGACCGGCACCTGACTCTCACGCCGCAGGGCCGCAACACCGCCGTGTCGGTGATGCGCAAGCACCGGCTGGCCGAGTTGCTGCTGGTGAACGTGATCGGGATGCCCTACGAGGAGGCCCACGAAGAGGCCTGCCGGTGGGAGCACGTGATGAGCGACGCGGTGGAGAAGCGGGTCTTCGACCTGCTCAACCGCCCGACCCGCTCGCCGTACGGCAACCCGATCCCGGGCCTGGCGGAGCTGGGCGACCCGGGCCAGGCGCTTGCCGACGCCGTCGAGGGCGAGCGCAACCTGGCCTTCCCCGGCCTGTCCGGCCCGGTCGTGGTGCGGCGGATCTGCGAGAGCGTGCAGACCGACTCGGACGTGCTCCGGCAGTTGCACGCCGCCGGCGTCGACCCGGGCGCGACCGTGACGGTGGCGCAGGAACGCGACGCCGTCTCCATCGACCGCTCCGGCGACCGGGTACGCCTTCCCCGCGAGGTGGCGTCCCGGGTGTTCGTCGCGGCCCGCTGATCGCGTCCGGCAGCTCTGGCCCTACGGTCGGAGCTGCCTGCGTGACCTTCGGTCAGAGCTGCTTGGCGACCTTCGGTCAGAGCTGCTTGGCGACCTTCGGTCAGAGCTGCCTTGTGTCGATCACCTTGGCCAGCGTGACCAGCTTGCCGGCCGTCTTGTCCGCCTCCGCCTTCGCGGTGCCGGCCGGGGCGGTCCAGCGCAGGGTGGCGAGCCGCCCCTCGGTGGCCAGCCAGCCGACCTCCGCGGCCGGCCCGGACTTCGCGGTCTTGGGCAGCGTGCGCCGGTAGGCGGCCTTGCCCAGCTTGGTGATCTTCGCCGCGCCGCCCGGCTGCACGTCCAGGGCGAACGTGGCCGCGTCGATCGACGTCTCGGTCACCGACAGCGTCAGCTCCGGCAGCACCGCCCCGGCCGCCCGGACCACGCACGTGTGGGTGTCGCCCCGCTCGGTGGCCGCCGCCACGTCGAACGTGCCGCCGGTGTGCTCGGCGATCACCGCGAAGTCGAGCAGCCGGCACGCCCCGCCCGAGGACGCCGCCGCGACCGGCACCGGCGGAGGCGGGGCCGGCGGCCCGGACCGGGTCGGCCCCTCGTCGGCGCAGCCGGCGGCGAGCAGGACGGCCGCAACGGCCAGCCAGATACGTGCACGCACGGGAGACCTCCGCGGTCGGCGGCGGGTCCGACCCGCCGGAGTTCCGTCGGACACCGTACGGCGTGCCCCAGCGGGGACGGAAGCCCCCTAATCGGCCACGTACGGACAGTGCCGGCAGCCTCGCCCGCAGCACGTGCCACGCCGCGCCAGGAAGCCCGCGCTGAGCACGAACAGCCCCGTCTCCGGATCCAGGTAGCCGGCCTCCCCGGCGGCCAGGGCGGCGGCGTGCGCGGCGAGGATGCGCTCCCGCCCGGGGTGGTCCGGCGACAGCCGCGACGGGTGCGGTTCGGTAAGGGGCCGTCCCGCCAGCTCGTCACGCACCGCTGAAGTCTACGGACGCCCGGCCCGCCCTAGTTTCCGCCCGGGCCGCCGCCGGTCCCGAGGCGTTCCAGGTACGGCACGAACGCCTCGGGCCGCTCGAACATCGAACGGTGCCCGGCGCGCGGGATCACCAGATGGTCCTTGCGCGGCGCCTGGAGCTGCGCGTACCACTCGTCGAACAGGCGCAGCCGGCCCGGCACCTCCTGCGCGCCGTCCACGAAGTACGCCGGCACCGCGAGCTGCCGCACGTCACGCCGGAAGTCGATCTCCTGCAACCGGGGGTAGAGCACGTCCCAGCCGTCCAGGAGACCGAACAGGTGCACCTTCTCCAGTGGGCTGTATTCGGAGACGCCCAGGTTGCCGACGGTCCCGGTCTCGTCCTCGCTCGCGCCTTCCCGGTCGACCGGGAAGGCCCCGGCCTCGTTGGTCAGCAACGGCTCGTACGCCCAGAGGTCGCGGTAGGGCGGCGGCCCCTGCGCGGTCATCCGGTCCGCGAGCGCCGTCCGGCCGGTGCGGCGGGCCCAGGCCACGGTGTCGGCGTACTGGCTGCGGTCGGCCTCGCGCAGGCTCACCACCTGCCCGACGCCCACGTACGCGGCGAACAGTTCCGGGTGCTGTCGCACGGCGAGCAGGCCGGCGATGGTGCCGCCGGAGTGCGCGACCAGGTGGATCCGATCCCGGCCCAGCCGTTCCCGCAGGTGCCGGGCCACCGCGACCAGGTCGTCCACCTCGTCGTCCAGGTGCCAGCCCGACGGGGCGCGGAACCCCGACCAGGAGCGTGGCCCGCCGGCACGGTCCCAGACGGCCACCACGAATCGGCGCTCCAACTCGGGCAGGTGGCGACGGACCGCGCCGATCTCCGAGCCGCCGGGCGGACCGGGCACCACGAGCAGCACCGGAGCGCCGCGGTCCGTACCCCTGATCAGCAGGCCCAGCTCGCGCCCGGAGGAGTCGACGGTGTCGAAGCGGGCGATGCCGCCGGGGATCGGCTCGGTGCGGCCCGGCACGGCCACGCCGACGGTGACGAGCGCGAGCAACGCGGCCAGCAGACCGACGCCGGCCCGGCCCGCCCAGCGCGGCACCGGCCGGCGCGGCGGCACCGCGTCGAGGCGGCGGGCGAGGCCGGCGCCGTAGGCGGCGCCGACCAGCAGCGGCAACAAGGTCAGCAGCCCGTGTACGCCCCGGCCGGCGAGCAGCGCCACGACACCGAAGCCGGACAGGTGCGGACGGTCGACGGTGGGCCCACGCAGCCGCAGCCGGACCAGCTCGACAGCCACCGCGAAGATCACCGGCGCGACGAGCATCAACCAGCGGGACCGGCCCAGCCACCCGGCGGCCAGCCCGACGACGAGGCTCACCGCGACGGAGGCGAGTGCCGCACCCACCGTGCCGGGCCCACGCGGGGTCCACCAGCCGGCGACAGCGCCCCAGAGCAGGGGCAGCGTCGACGCGAGGAGCATCCGGGTGCGCATGCCGTCTCCCTCCGCCGAGATCGTCAACCCTAGCCAGGGCGGCCACTCTTCGCTGTCCCGTCCTCACGTGTGGTACAGATCGGGTGTCGGCTGTGGTGAATGTTCAGCCGGCCGGACGCTGCGCGAGCAGGAACGCCTGGGACTGCCGCTCCCTGCCGACCGGCGCGCGGACCGTCGTCGCCGACACCGCGAACCCGGCCGCGGTGAGCTGTGCGACCAGCCGATCCGGGGACAGCCAGTAGACGTCGAAGGCGACGCAGTGGCCGTATGCCTGCTCCCGTCGGTCGAGCCGGTCGCCGGCCTTCACCGCGAGCAGCAGGTGACCGCCCGGAGCGAGCACCCGGTGGAAACCGGCGAACACCTCCGGCAGCAGTTCCGGTGGCAGATGGATGACCGAGTACCAGGACACCAGCCCGGCCAGTGATCCGTCCGGCACGGCCAGCTCGGTCAGCGAGCCGACCTCGAAGCGCAGGTCCGGGTACGCGCGGCGGGCCACCGCCACCATGCCGGGCGACAGATCGACGCCGCTGATGTCGAGGCCGAGCCGGTGCAGGTGGGCGGTGACGCGACCGGTACCGCAGCCCACCTCCAGCACGGGCCGCCCCGGCCCGACCGTCTCGGCGAACGCGGCCAGCAGGGCCCGGTCCAGCGGCGGCTCGACCACGTCGGGCAGCAGCCGCGCGTAGTCCTCGGCGACGGCGTCGTACGCCGCACGGGTCTCGGCGAGCCACCGCGGTTCGGTCACCCCGCGACCCTAGTAGCCGGCCGGACCACCTCCCGCCCCCGCTCCGTCGATCATGAAGTTGACGGGGGCGAGGTCGGCGTGTCGCGCCGTCAACCTCATGATCGACGGGGCGGGCCTCCGCCGGCTGCACCGCCGATGGGACGGCGTCGCCGGGGGAACTCCGCGCCCCCTGCGCGCTGCTGCCGGCCGATCTGCGGGAAGGGACACGACGACCGGCCCTCGGACCAGCGTGAACCGGTATGCGCCGACCGGGCATGAAGGGATGTGACGAACGAGATGCACCCGGTCGCGGCCCAGGAACGACGACCACCCGGGGCCGGGCCACCCGAGGCGGCAACGGACGGCGACCTGATCCACGGATCCGTCACCGAGCCGGAGCGGTTCGCGCCGTTGTTCGACCGGCACGCCGTCGCCGTGCACCGCTACCTCGCCCGGCGGATCGGCCCGCCCGCCGACGACCTCCTGGCCGAGACGTTCCTCGTCGCGTTCCGACGGCGGGCCGCGTACCGACCGGACGTGGGGGTACGGCCGTGGCTCTTCGGGATCGCGACCAATCTGCTGCGCCGGCACGTACGGGCCGAGGAGCGCCGGTACCGGGCACTGGCCCGGCTCGCCGCAGCGGAGACGCAGCCCGGGATCGAGGACGCGATCGACCGGCTGGACGCCCGCGCCCTGCGCCGCGATCTGGCCGCGGCACTCGCGTCGCTGCACCGGCGCGACCGGGACGTGCTGCTGCTCACCGCCTGGGCGGATCTGTCGTACGAGCAGATCGCCGCCGTGCTCGACATTCCGGTCGGCACGGTCCGTTCCCGCCTGCACCGGGCCCGCCGGCTCACCCGACTCGCGCTCACCTCGAAGGAGCCGACATGAACGAGATCGCCCTGTTGCGGACGCACGGACCGGACGCTCCGGAGGCGTCAGCGGAGACGCTGAACGACGCTCGCAACCGCCTCGTCGACGAGTTCCCGGCCGCATCGGCACGCCGGACCGTCAGACCGGTGCGGCGCCGGACCCTCCTGGTGGCGGCAGCCGCGACGACGGTGACGGTCGCGGTGGGCGTCGGTCTGGCGGCGCGTCCGGTCGACCGCCCGGCGGAGCCGGTCACGCTGGTGGCGGTGACCATGCCCGAGTTCCCGCTGACGTTGCGGTCCCGCCCAGCGGTGCTGGCACCACCGCGGTACAGCTACGAGCCGGACCGGTTCCTCGCCGTGTACCTGTCGGATGGCGGCGCCGACGATGTCTGGCTCTCCGTCCGGGACGAGCGCCCGGATCGCCACGCACTGCCGTCCCGGCGGGTGACCGTCGGCAGCCACCAGGCGGAACTGTACGAGGACGAGCACCCCGCCGCGCCCCGGCAGGTCACCGTGACGTGGGAACAGAAATCGGGTCGGTGGGTGTCGCTGACCGGCCACGGCCGGTTCGCGGCGGACGGCGCGTTGCTGCGGCTGGCCGGGGACGTCGTCGACGAGCCGCAGCCGATACCCCTGCGGGTCCGGGTCGCGCCCCGCGGGTGGCGGATCGCCTCGTTCAAGGACGACACCATCCTCACCCTGCGCGGCAAGTCCCCCGGCGACATGCTCGCCGTGCAGGTGGTGGCTGGCCGCGACCCGGACCTGCTGCACACGGTGATGGGGGCGGTGGAGGAACGCACGGTCACGGTCGGCGGGCGGGACGCACGGTTGGTCCGGGCCGACGAGATGTGGTTCCTGCAGACGGAGGTGCCGGGCGGGGCGGTGGTCAACCTGCAGGCGCCCCTACGGCTCACCGTGGAGCAGGTGATCGCGATCGCCGAGCAGGTGTCGGTGACGCCACGGGGTCGCTGACCGTCCCGTCGGCCCTTCGGCGACGGTGGCCGGACCAGCAGCCCGCCGGTCATGCCGCCGTCGCGCCGATCTCGCAGCCGCCCCCCGCTCCGTCGATCATGAAGTTGGCGGGGCGAGGTCGGCGTGCCGCGCCGTCAACCTCATGATCGACGGGGCGGAGCAGCGGAGGGCGGGGCTGGCGCCGCGCTGCTACGGTCGCCCGCGATCGTCCGAGGAGGACAACATGACGAGATCGGCCGCCTTACTGCTGGTCATCGGGGTGCTCCTGGCCTCCGCCGGCTGCACCGCCGACGAGACGGCGTCGCCGGGGGAACTCCGCGACCCCTGCGCGCTGCTCCCGGCCGACCTGCTGGCGCGGCTCGCGCCCGGCGCTCAGCCCACCGCCTCGGCGAACCTCGGTGACCGCAGCGGCTCCAAGGAGTGCGCGGTCGACCTGACCAGTGGCACCGCCATGCGCGGCGACCTGGTCGTCACCGTGGCCACGGATGCCGAGGGCAGGTACGACGCGACGTGGCGGCGGGACCGGTGCGACCGCATCGCCGCCGAACCGAGCGACGCCGGCCCGGGCGACACCTCCTGCACGGCGGTGCGCCCGTGGGACGGCGGGGAGACCCGGTTCGACGGCTGGGCCTGGCGAGGTGACCACTACGAGGTGCGCGTGGCGTACCAGGTGGTCAAGCCGGAGACGTTGCCGGCCGGCGCGGAGGCCGACCTGCGGGGCGTGCTCGCCTCGGCGGTCGACGCGCTGCCGGACTGAGCCGGGCCGGGCGGTCCGGCGGTCTTCACGGCCGCGCCGCGCCGAACCAGGTGAGCGCCTGGCCGTGGCCCCGGGTCCAGGCCAGGGGGCGACCGTCCAGGGCCAGGACGTTGTGGAACCCGTCGGCGGGCGGCTCGGGCAGCGTCGCGTGCGGCAGCACCGACAGGTCCTCGTTGGCGAGCCAGTGGCCGGGCAGGGTCCGGACCAGCGCGGTGAACGCCTCCCGCCGTGGCGGCGGCACCTGGTACAGCACCGAGCTGTGGAACACCACGAGCGTCGCCCCGGCCGGAGCTTGCGCCGCCAGCGCCGGCAGGTCGTCGACCAGGTCACCGCGCACCAGCAGCGGCGGGTCGGCCGCCGCGACCGCAGCCGCCGCGCGCAGCCGCGCCCGGCGGTGCCGGTGCTCCGGCCAGATCAACGCCTCCAGCCAGGCCACGTCCGCCGGGTCGGTGACGTCGAGCGGGTTCACGTCGAGCCCGGCCCGCCACACCACCTCCGGGCGCCGCACCGGCGGCTCGGTGCCGGTCAAGTCACAGTCGAGCACCGGCTCGCCGTCGCCGACCCGCCGGTCGCCGTAGCGGTACGCGTACCGGTCGGGGTAGAGGCACAGCCCGGCGGACGCACCCACCTCCAGCAACGCCAGCGGCTGCGGCAACGCGGCGAGCACCGGCAGCAGCACCGCGCAGCGCCCCGCCTCGTTCGTCTGGGTCGCCCGCGTCCGCATCTGCGCCGCGACGTCCGGCCAGTGCCCGATCACGTACGCGCGGAACGCCGCCGGGTCGTCCACCGGCCCGCCGCGCAGCCGCACCACCCCGAACAGCAGGTTCGGCTGACGCTTGGCCGGCGGCAGCGTGTCGAGCAGGGCGAGCAGCTCCCGGTCACCGGCCACCGCCCGCGACAACCGCTCGTACGCCGGGGACACGCCGCGCGTCTCACGCTCGGCGAAGACCCGATAGATGTCTGCCGTGCTCATCCCCCGAGCATTCCAGCTCGCGTACACGATGGTCTGTGACCGTGGGCACCTACAGCCGTTTCGGCCGACGGGGACGAAGCCCTCGGGAGATCTCCTCCAGGTGCCGCTGCTGGTGCTCACGCACCATGGCCTCCCAGACCTCCTGGTCGAAGTCAGGATCGAGCGGCACCCACCGGTGCGAGCCGTCGCAGTAATGAAACCGTTCGTCGCCCGGCCGAATGACATTCATCGCACCCACCCGAGGAAGCGCTGATGCAACACCCCGGCCGTCACCCAGGTCAGATCCTCCGCCGCCCACACCAGATAAGACCCCATGTACAAGCCCAACGACACCGGCGCTCCGGCGAACTCGGCCCGCAGCTCACGACGCCGCGTCGGGCAGGGCCACGGAGCGCCACACCCACCGCAGCTCCACACCGGAAGAACCGGCCCGTGGGCGGTCACCGGAGGCCGTCCAGGAAGCGCCGGGTGGCCGTCCGCGCTTGCCGGCGGGCCGCCCATTCGACCTGCTGACAGGGGTACGGGGACAGCCGCGCCCACCACGCCCGGCACCCTGCGCAGAAGCCGTCGACGCCGGGTACGTGTACCGACAGGATCTGCCGGACCTGCGGCTCCGTCACGTCTGCTCCTCTCCCGGCCAGTGGCCGCGACGGATCGGGATGCGATGGCGTACGCGGCACGGCAGTTCCGCGCCGCAGCGGCAGATCCGCCGCCACCGCCGCCAGGACCACACCGGACGGTGTCGCCGGGCGAGGGTCAGCGCGACCGCCACCACGTAGTCCTCGTACGACACACGAGTACGCATGCCGCCCTCCCAAACTTAGACTTCCATTTTGGAAGCCCAACTAGACTAAAGTTGGACTCCTGTTTTGGAACCCTGCCGAGCGTGTCGCGTCATCTCGATGCGGAGGGCGATAATCAGCCGATGGTCAACCCGACAATCCAGCGCAGGCGGCTCGGACTCGCACTCAAGCGGGCTCGGGAGCACGCCGGCAGGACGCAGGACGAGGCGGCAGCAGTCATCGATGCCGCAGCGAGCAAGATCAGCCGCATCGAGCTGGGTCAATCGGGCATCAAGCTGACCGACCTGCATCTCCTGCTCGACCTGTACGGCGTTACGGGCGAGGAAGCTGAGCCGTTACGCGAACTCGCTCGTGCCGGGCGCCAGCGAGGGCGGTGGAGCACATACCGCAACGCCGTACCCGATTGGTTCCGCCAGTACCTCGACCTAGAGGGCGACGCGTCGGAGATTCGCTGGTACCAACCGGAGGTCGTTCCCGGCATCCTCCAGACCGAGCCCTACATCCGCGCGATGAACGCCACCGCCCACCCGCGCCCCAACGACGAGGATCTGGACCGAACGGTTGCCATCAGACTTGAGCGGCAGGCGATCTTGCGTCAGGACGGCGGCCCGGAGCTGAGCTTCATCCTGAGCGAATCCGCGCTCCGGCGGAACATCGGTGACGTCGACACCATGAGCGACCAACTCCGCCACCTCGTGGAGGTGAGCAACCAGCCGAATGTCTCGCTCCAGGTCTTCCCCTTCGACGCGCAGACCTACGAAACGGCGTCCTTCAACTTCATCATTTTGCGCTTCGGCGACGACGCCGGCTCGGATGTGATCTACGTAGAGACGTTCACGGACGCGGATTACCTCGACCGACCGGACGCGGTGCGGGCCTACACTCGGCTGTGGGACCGGCTCCGTGCCGCCGCGCTCGGGCCGGTAGAGTCGCGCAAGCTCATCCGGCAACTGGCGGATGAGCTGGCACGCTGACGGAACTGGAGGTGGCCGTGACAAGCCCGGATCGCCTCGGCCTCAAGTGGCGCAAGTCGAGTCGCAGCGACAACAACGGCGGCGCGTGCGTAGAGGTTGCCGCCGTCAGCGAGAACATCCTGATCCGCGACAGCAAGGATGCGGCCGGTCCCGTTCTACGCTTCGGGCGTCAGGCATGGCAGGCGTTCCTCCGGACTCTGCCCTGAACCCGGACCTGCCGGTACACACACTTCACCGCTGGCCCTTAAGCCAGCCGCGAGGACGAATGAGGGCAAGCGGGGCGCACGCCTTCGCGTACGCCCCGGCCTTCTAGTCAGCGTGAGTCACGTGGCGGATTCGGATCGTTTCCGTAGCTGTCTCGCTCACGGATTTGACCGTTTCTGCCGTGAAGGTAGAACTCCGTCTGGTCCGCCCGGGCTACTGGCCGCCCAGCCCTCTCGGCTTCCGCCTGAGTCGGGTGCAGCGACGATGCCCGCTGATTTCCCTCCCGGACCACAGCCCACTCGCCGTCACGAGGGACGACATGAACAGGTTTGGCCTTATCAGCCATGACTTTCTCCACTCCTACTCGATTAACTTGCTTGACCGAGCCGGGAGGAGCGAAGATCTGTCTCTGCAAGGAAACAGGTCGGGTTCCGTCCCGGCTCACGAGCCCCGGGCGCGCCAACGCCCGGGGCTCGTTGCTTTCGTCAGCTGCAGCCGCTGGTGGAGCCGCAGCCCTCGCAGACGTAGCAGCTACCGGCGGGCCGCATCTTCGTGCCGCAGGTGAAGCAGAGCGGCGCGTCGGCGGCCTTGCCGATCACGGCCTCCAGCAGCTCGGTGCTGGAACCCACCGACGGCGCGGGCTTGACGGCCGCGGCGTCGGCCATCTCCTGCGCCGGCTGCGCGATCGGGCCGGTCTTCGGCTCGGGCGCCTCGACCGGGGCGGAGGCGGCCATCGCGGTGAGGTCCGCACCGCTCGCCTCCGCCTCCGCCTCGGCCCGGAGCTGGGCGGCCCGCTCCTTGGCGGTGAAGATGCCCAGCTCGGCGCGGCGGTCGTACGGCAGGAAGTCCAGCGCCAGGCGACGGAAGATGTAGTCCATCACCGAGGCGGCCATCCGCACGTCCGGGTCGTCGGTCATGCCGGCCGGCTCGAAGCGCATGTTGGTGAACTTGCTGACGTACGTCTCCAGCGGGACGCCGTACTGGAGACCGATGGAGATGGCCACCGAGAAGGCGTCCATCACACCGGCCAGGGTCGAGCCCTGCTTCGACATCTTGAGGAAGACCTCGCCGAGGCCGTCGTCCGGGTAGGACGAGGCGGTGAGGTAGCCCTCCGCGCCGCCGACCGAGAAGGAGACCGTCTGCGACGGGCGCTTCTTCGGCAGCCGCTTGCGCACCGGGCGGTACTCGACGACCTTCTCCACGACCTTCTCGACCTCGGCGGCCGGGGCCTGCGTCTCGGCGGTGGCCTTGTTCGGCTTGGCGGCCGACAGCGGCTGGCCGACCTTGCAGTTGTCCCGGTAGATCGCCAGCGCCTTGAGGCCGAGCTTCCAGCCCTCGAAGTAGATCTTCTCGACGTCCTCGACGGTGGCCTGCTCCGGCATGTTCACCGTCTTGGAGATGGCACCGGAGATGAACGGCTGGACGGCCGCCATCATCCGCACGTGACCCATCGGCGCGATCGAGCGCTCGCCCATGGCGCAGTCGAAGACCGGGTAGTGCTCCGGCTTCAGGCCCGGGGCGTCCACCACGTGGCCGTGGTCGGCGATGTGCTCGACGATCGCCTCGACCTGCTCCTCGGGGTAGCCGAGGCTGCGCAGGGCGCGCGGCACGGTCTGGTTGACGATCTGCATCGAGCCGCCGCCGACCAGCTTCTTGAACTTCACCAGTGCCAGGTCCGGCTCGACACCGGTGGTGTCGCAGTCCATCATCAGGCCGATGGTGCCGGTCGGGGCGAGCACGCTGGCCTGCGAGTTGCGCCAACCGAACTTGTCACCGAGCTTGTTGCCGAGCGTCCACTGCTTGGTGGCCTCGCGCTGCACGGCGGTGGCCACGGTGCCGGTCGCCTTGATCGCGTCGTTGGCGGCGGCGTGCTTGCGCATGACCCGCTTGTGCGGCTCGGCGTTGCGCGCGTAGCCGTCGTACGGGCCGACGATGCCGGCCAGCTCGGCGGACCGGCGGTAGGCGGTGCCGGTCATCAGCGAGGTGATCGCGGCGGACACCTCCCGGCCCTGCTCCGAGTCGTACGGCAGGCCGGAGGCCATCAGCAGCGCGCCCAGGTTGGCGTACCCGATGCCGAGCTGCCGGTAGGCGCGGGTGGTCTCACCGATCTTCTCGGTCGGGAAGTCGGCGAAGCAGATCGAGATGTCCATCGCGGTGATGACGAACTCGACCGACTTGACGAACTTCTCCACCTCGAAGCCGCCGTCGGCGCGGAGGAACTTCATCAGGTTCAGCGACGCCAGGTTGCACGAGGAGTTGTCCAGGTGCAGGTACTCCGAGCACGGGTTCGACGCGGTGATCCGCCCGGTCTCCGGGCAGGTGTGCCAGTCGTTGATGGTGTCGTCGTACTGCAGGCCCGGGTCGGCGCACTCCCACGCGGCCTGGGAGATGGTGCGGAACAGCTTCTTCGCGTCGATCGTCTCGATGGTCTGCCCGTCGAGCCGGCCGCGCAGGTCGAAGCCGCCGCCGTTCTCCACGGCGGTCATGAACTCGTCCGAGACGCGGACCGAGTTGTTGGCGTTCTGGTACTGCACGCTGACGATGTCGGCGCCGCCCAGGTCCATGTCGAACCCGGCGTCGCGCAGCGCGCGGATCTTGTCCTCCTCGCGCGCCTTGGTCGCCACGAACTCCTCGATGTCCGGGTGGTCCACGTCGAGGATGACCATCTTGGCCGCACGCCGGGTGGCGCCACCGGACTTGATGGTGCCGGCGGAGGCGTCCGCGCCGCGCATGAAGCTGACCGGGCCGGAGGCGGTGCCGCCGGAGGAGAGCAGCTCCTTCGAGGAACGGATGCGGGACAGGTTAACCCCCGCGCCCGAGCCGCCCTGGAAGATCCGGCCCTCCTCCTTGTACCAGTCGAGGATGGAGTCCATCGAGTCGTCGACCGACAGGATGAAGCAGGCGCTGACCTGCTGCGGCGACGGCGTGCCGACGTTGAACCACACCGGCGAGTTGAAGCTGAACACCTGGTGCAGCAGCATCCAGGTCAGTTCGTGCGCGAACACCTCGGCGTCGGCCGGGGTGGCGAAGTAGCCGTACTCCTCACCGGCGGTGCGGTAGGTCTCGACCACCCGGTCGATCAGCTGCCGCAGCGACCACTCCCGCTCCGGGGTCCCCACCGCGCCCCGGAAGTACTTGGTGGTCACGATGTTCGCCGCGTTCACCGACCAGGACTCGGGGAACTCCACCCCGCGCTGCTCGAAGTTGATCGAGCCGTCCCGCCAGTTCGTCATGACGACGTCGCGGCGCTCCCAGGCGACCTCGTCGTAGGGATGCACCCCCTCGGTCGTCCAGACGCGCTCGATCTTCAGCCCCGCCCCGGCCTTGTTCCGTGACTTGCTGGTCGTCACGCCCTCGCCCCCCTCGTCGGCACGGTCACCCACCGCGCCTCGTGTACCTGTCAGAAACCCGAAAATGTCAGCTGATCGCGCCGGCGGCGTCCGCCGCACCGGCACCGGCGCCCTCCCGGGCGCGCGCGGCGGCCCGCAGCGTCTCGATCTCGCGCTCGAAGTCGGCGAGCGAGTCGAAGGACCGGTAGACGCTGGCGAACCGCATGTAGGCCACCTCGTCGAGGTCACGCAACGGGCCGAGGATGGCCAGGCCCACCTCGTGGCTGGGGATCTCGGCCGCCCCCTTGGCCCGTACGGTCTCCTCGACCTTCTGTGCCAGCAGCGCGATCGAGTCGTCGTCGACCGGCCGCCCCTGGCACGCCTTGCGCACCCCACCGATGATCTTCGTGCGGCTGAACGGCTCGGTCACCCCGCTGCGCTTGACCACCGCGAGCACCGCCTCCTCGACGGTGGTGAACCGCTTGCCGCACTCCGGGCACGACCGTCGCCGCCGGATGAGCTGGCCGTCGTCGGCCTCCCGCGAGTCGACCACCCGGGAGTCGGCGTGCCGGCAGTACGGACACCGCATTCGCCCGACCTCCTCCGTCGATCGCGGGCACAGCTACCGGCTCCCGGGCACGCGTCGACACGGCGGGGCCATCGTCCGATGACCGTCGCCGAGTGCGCGGTGCGGGAGTGCGTTCGGTAGTTGAACCCAACCTGTAGGCAACTTACGCCCGTGTGACTACTACATCTAGGGGTCGACCGTATGCCGAACCCCAAGCGAGGTCAAGTTGACGGGCGTGTCCGGCGAGTCGTCAGGATCACGCCCGGCGCGACGCCGCCGTGGAGCCCAACGGACGGCCTCCCGTGCTAGTCACGGGCGGCCGGGATAGAACACCCGTTCGAGCGGCGTACTCTTCTATCAGAACACCAGTTCGGAAATCCAGGAATTCGGCGCGACACGCCGACAGCAGGTCGTACAGATGTTTGAAAATGGCCGATCTCACCTATACGGTCAGACCACACGCACCACGAGCCGACGAGGCACCCCAGCGCCGACCAGGGAGGGACGGACGTGACCGAGGACCGGGCCAGCCGGCAGAAGAACCCGCAGCCGAACGACGGGGCGGGTCCTCCGGCGACCCGTCGCCCCCGCACCGCCCGCAGCCGCACCGCCCCCGCGGCGGTGCGTCCGGTCACCCCGGTGGTGAGCAGCTTCCCCGACCCGGCGACGGTCGACCTGACCGCCCGGCAGCGGCGGATCCTGGAGTTCATCCGCAACTGGGTCGAGCGCCACGGCTACCCGCCGAGCGTGCGCGAGATCGGCGAGGCGGTCGGGCTGGTGTCCCCGTCCAGCGTCGCCTACCAGCTCAAGGAGCTGGAGAAGAAGGGCTTCCTGCGCCGCGACCCGAACCGTCCGCGCGCCGTCGACGTCCGCGCGCCGGGCGAGGCGGACGACGAGGCGGCCCGCGCGCAGCGGCCCGCCCCGGCGTACGTGCCGATGCTGGGTCGCATCGCCGCCGGTGGGCCGATCCTGGCCGAGCAGGCGGTGGAGGACATCTTCCCCCTCCCCCGCGAGCTGGTCGGCGAGGGCGAGGTCTTCATGCTCCAGGTCAAGGGCGACTCGATGCTCGACGCGGCGATCTGCGACGGCGACTGGGTGGTCGTCCGGCAGCAGCCGAACGCCGAGGTCGGTGACATCGTGGCCGCCATGCTCGACGGCGAGGCGACGGTGAAGACCTACCGGCGGCGCGACGGGCACGTCTGGCTGATGCCGCAGAACCCGGCCTTCGACCCGATCCCCGGCGACGACGCCACCATCATGGGCCGTGTGGTGGCGGTGCTGCGCCGCATCTGAGCGACAGCGACGACGAAGGGGTGACCGGTGGCCGGTCACCCCTTCGTCGTGTCGTCTCAGTAGCGGTCGCCGCGGTACTCCCGGCCACCGCCGGACACCGGGCCGTACTGGCCCCGGCCGTCGTAGCCGTCGTCGCGGCGCCCGCCCCGCGGCTCCTGGCCGCGGCGCGGCGGCTCGGCCCGGCCGCCGTCCCCCCGCGGTCCGCCGCCGTTCGGCTGCCCACGGTGTCCGGCCCCGCCCGGGCCGCCGCCATAGCCGCCACCAGGGCCGCCGCGGCCCTGGCCGCCGCCACCCGGGCCGCCACGACCGGGGCCACCCTGGCCCGCACCGCCGCCCGGTCCACCCTGACCTCCGCCGCCGTAGACGCCGCCGCGCCCTCCGCCGCCGGCCGGGGCACCACCGCCGCCGTAGACGCCGCCGCCACCCGGCGGACGGGCTCCGCCCGGAGGACGGCCACCGCCCTGACCACGGCCACCGTCCTGCGGGCCGCCGCCGTACACGCCGCCGCCCGGCCGGCCACCACCGTAGACACCGCCGGACGCCGGGCGGTCGCCGTTGGCCGCGCCGCCGTACACGCCGCCCTGACCGCCGCCGTAGACACCGCCGCGCGGCGCGGCCGGCCGCTCGCCCGACGGGAAGCCGTTGTTCACCGGGAACTCGCCGCTGCGCTCGGGCTCGTCGGCCGGCGCCCGCGGCGCCGGCTTGCGCCGCGCCCGCAGGATGCCGAACACACCCGCGCCGACCAGGAGCGCGCCGAGCACCCCGACGGCCGCGATCAGGTACGTGATCTCGTCGAGCGAGAGCCCTTCGAGCCACGACTTCTGGGCGGCCGGTTTGGTGTCGGCCTTGCCGCCGTTCGGCAGCGCCTCGGCGCCGGTGGTCGACGGGGTGTAGGTGAGGATGTCGATCGGGTCCGACTCGTCGAGCGTGCCGCCGTCGGAGACGGTGACGAACAGCTTGCCGTCCGGCGTGTAGGAGATCGCCTCGCCGAACGGGTCGGCGAGCGGCGTGACCCGGGGCTTGCCGGTGGTGAGCGCCTTGACGATGTCGCCGCCGGCCACGTCGAACTCGAACGCGTCGGCGTACGTGCGCAGCACGACCTTGCTGCCGTCGGGCGAGCGGGCCGCGCCGGTGACGAGCGCCCGCCCGGGCGAGCCGAGCTTGTTCTCGGTGCTGGTCTTCGGGAGCGTGACCTCGCCGACCTTCTTCATCGGGATCGCCTCGGTGTCGCCGCTCGCCTTCAGCTTCACCGTCGGGGTGTAGATCTCCGACTTGCCGGAGAGCTCCTTCGTGATCACCAGCGGCATGTTGTCGTCGCCGACGAGCAGGGCCTCCGCGTCGTGCGGCTCCTTGCCCGGGTAGCTGAGCCGGTGCAGCACCGGCTGCCTCGAGCCGCTCAGCGGCATCGTCCAGACCGCGACCCGCTCCCGGCGGGTCTTCTTCTCCACGTTGTCGCCGGTGTCGGCGATCCAGAGCGTCTTGCGGTCCGGGCTGAGAGCCAGGTCCTCGGTGTCGAGCGGCCCGTCACCGGAGTAACGGACCTCCCTGTCGACCTTGCACTTGGTGTCCAGATAGAAGACCCGCTTGCGGCTGGGGTCGTCCGAGCCGTCGTTGATCACGACGTACCCGTTGCTGGTGGCCACCAGGCCGGACAGCTCGCGGAGCCGGTCGTCCTCGACCGTGCACTTCTTCTTGGGAGCCGCGGCCAGCACGGGGGCCGCGGCGGGAGCCGCCGGGGCCGGCCCGGCCGGCGCCACGACCGCGCCGACCAGGCCGAGCGCGAGCGTGACCGAGGAGACAACGTGCCGCATGACGCTCAGTGTCGCACGGCACGGGTTTCCGGCGGGTGACGCCGGACGGCTCACCGCCCGGCGCCCACCCGCTCGTCGCTGGTCAGCCGGTCACCCGCCCGGTACGGCGCGAGCTCCGCGGCCAGCCCCTCGTTGACCCGCACGTGCACCAGCGTGCCCTCGGGCAGGTGCGCGGTGCTGAGCACCTCACCCTGCCGGTGCACCCGGGCGACCAGGTCACCCCGGTCGTACGGGAGCACCGCGCGCACCTCGACGGCCGGCCGGGGCAGCCGCCGCTCGACGGCCTCGCGCATCTCGTCGATCCCGCGCCCGCTGTGGGCGGAGACGAAGACCGCGTCCGGCCAGAGCCGCTTGAGCCGCAGCATCGTCTCCTCGTCGGTGGCGTCGGTCTTGTTCACCACCAGTAGTTCCGGCAGCCGGTCGGCGCCCACCTCGGCGAGCACCTCGCGTACCGCCCGGACCTGCTCCTCCGGATCCGGGTGCGTGCCGTCGACCACGTGCACGACCAGGTCGGCGTCGGCGACCTCCTCCAGCGTCGAGCGGAACGCCTCGACGATCTGGTGCGGCAGGTGCCGGACGAACCCGACCGTGTCGGACAGCGTGTAGAGCCGCCCGTCGGACGTGGTGGCCCGGCGGGTGGTCGGGTCCAGCGTGGCGAACAGCGCGTTCTCCACCAGCACGCCCGCACCGGTCAGGCGGTTGAGCAGGCTGGACTTGCCGGCGTTGGTGTAGCCGGCGATCGCCACCGCGGGCACCGCGTTACGGGTACGCCGGGCGCGCTTGGTCTGGCGTACCGTCGCCATGCTCTTGATCTCGCGGCGCAGCCGCGCGATGCGGTGGCGGATGCGCCGCCGGTCGGTCTCCAGCTTGGTCTCACCGGGACCACGCAGACCCACGCCGCCGCCGGCGCCCCCGCCGCGGCCGCTACCACCGGTCTGCCGGGACAGCGTCTCGCCCCAGCCGCGCAGGCGCGGCAGCAGGTATTCGAGCTGGGCCAGCTCGACCTGCGCCTTGCCCTCCTTGCTCTTGGCGTGCTGGGCGAAGATGTCGAGGATCAGGGCGGTCCGGTCGACCACCTTGACCTTGGTGCGCTGCTCCAGGTTGCGCAGCTGCGACGGCGACAGCTCACCGTCGCAGATGATCGTGTCGGCGCCGGTCGACAGCACCACCGCGCCCAGGTCGTCGACCTTGCCCCGGCCGATGTACGTGGCCGGGTCGGGCCGGTGGCGACGCTGGATCAGCCCTTCGAGCACCTGCGAGCCGGCCGTCTCGGCCAGCGCAGCCAGCTCGGTGAGGCTGTTGTCGGCGTCGGTCTGAGTGCCCTCGGTCCAGACCCCCACCAGGACGACCCGCTCCAGCCGCAGCTGGCGGTATTCGACCTCGGTGATGTCGGTGAGTTCGGTGGAGAGGCCGGGGACCCGCCGCAGCGCCTGCCGCTCCGACAGCTCGTACTCGCCGGTGGTGGCGTCGAACTCGTCGTCGGTGTAGGGATGGAAGGTCTCCTGCTCGCGCAAACTGCGTCTCCTGTCCGTTATGTGCAACGCCGAGAATTTTCGGCGCGTGACAGCAATCCTGACATGTGACAACGCCGGGCGCACGTGTGTTATGCCCGCGACGCTACCCACTGGTAGCGGGGGCGGATGCCGGGCGACCTGGGCAGGCGAGTAGAAATGCCAGTCGAGCCGCTCAGCGCCGACGGAGGAGTTTCTCGTGGCCAACACACGACTGCCGAGTGCCGGATTCTCCATCACCATCCGGATCGCGGTACCCGCCGACGCCACCTCCATCGGCCGGCTCACCACCGCCGCCGGCGAGGCCGGGGCCATCGTCACCGCGCTGGACGTGGTGGACTCCGATCCCGCGCACGTGATCGTCGACCTCACCTGCGACACCGCCGACGCCGGCCACGCCGACCAGGTCGTCGACGCGCTCACCGCGCTCGACGGGGTGGACGTGCGCAAGGTCTCCGACCGCACCTTCCTGCTGCACCTCGGCGGCAAGATCGAGGTCACCCCGAAGGTCGCGCTGCGCACCCGCGACGAGCTGTCCCGCGCGTACACCCCGGGTGTGGCCCGGGTCTGCATGGCGATCGCGGAGAACCCGGCCGACGCGCGCCGGCTCACCATCAAGCGCAACACCGTCGCCGTGGTCAGCGACGGCACCGCGGTGCTCGGCCTGGGCAACCTCGGGCCGGCCGCGTCGCTGCCGGTGATGGAGGGCAAGGCGGCGCTGTTCAAGCGCTTCGGCGGGGTGGACGCCTGGCCGGTGGTGCTGGACACCCAGGACACCGACGAGATCGTGGCGATCGTCAAGGCGATCGCGCCCGCGTACGGCGGGATCAACCTGGAGGACATCGCCGCGCCGCGCTGCTTCGAGATCGAGGCCCGGCTGCGCGAGGCGCTGGACATCCCGGTCTTCCACGACGACCAGCACGGCACCGCGATCTGCGTGCTGGCCGCGCTGACGAACGCGCTGCGCGTCGTGGGCAAGCAGCTCGCGGACGTCCGGGTCGTGGTCTCCGGCGCCGGCGCGGCCGGCACCGCGATCATGAAGCTGCTGCTGCGTCAGGGCGTGGGCGACATCATCGCGTACGACCGGCAGGGCGCCCTGCACCGCGGCCTGCCGGACCTCAACCCGGCGTGGCAGTGGCTGGCCGAGAACACCAACAAGGAGAACTACTCCGGTGACCTGGCCGGGGCGGTACGCGGCGCGGACGTGTTCATCGGCGTGAGCGCGCCGAACCTGCTCACCGGCGAGGACGTCGCCGCGATGGCGAAGGACTCGATCGTCTTCGCGCTGGCGAACCCCGACCCGGAGGTGGACCCGCGGGAGGCGCGCAAGTACGCCGCGGTGGTCGCCACCGGCCGCTCGGACCAGCCGAACCAGATCAACAACGTGCTCGCCTTCCCCGGCGTGTTCCGCGGCATGCTCGACGCGCACGCCGAGGAGTTCACCGAGGAGATGGCGCTCGCCGCCGCGCGGGCCATCGCGGACGTGGTCGGCGAAGACAAGATCAACCCGACGGTGATCGTGCCCAGCGTCTTCGACTCCCGGGTCGCCCCGGCGGTGGCCGCCGCGGTGCGGGCCGCCGCCCAGAACCCGGCCGCCACGCCGGCCCCGGCGGCCGACCCGGGCCCGGCCGACCTTCCCGAGATCGCCGCCAACGCCAGCGCCACCCCCTGACCCAGGCACGCCCCAGCCCGTCGCGGCGCCTCTGCACAGGCCAGCGCCCTCTCATGGGCACCTTCCTGCTGGGGGGTGTCCCTATGGGGTTCGTCAAGCGGCGATCGGCGTCGTGGGGCGGGGTTGGTAGGGGATCTTGTCGCGGAGCATGGCGAACAGGACGTCGCAGCGACGGCGGGCGAGGCAGATGAGGGCGG
>NZ_JAMHIU010000064.1:0-620 GCF_023896895.1 Micromonospora sp. CPM1 | reverse complement strand
CTGCGACAGGTTGTCGCAGGTCATACCCTAGCACAACAGTTGGAATACGCGAATATTCTTCGCTTCGAGCAGCATAGCGCAAGGAAATCGCCCCCGCGCCAGCATCGTGACCCGAGAGTCAGCGTCTATCGGCCTGCAACTGTACCCCTGCCGTTCGTCCAGATGCGCCAACTGTATCCGCCGTCGGGCCGGCGCTAACGCGCAGGCACCAGAGCAGCGCGGCGGCCAGCAGGGCGCTGGCTCCGGCCACCAGCATAGCCAGACGGAAGCCCTCGGCCAGCGCGGCCGGCAGCTCGGCGTCGAGCCCCGCCAGGGAACCAGGCAAGCGATGGGACGTGACCGCCTGGGTGGCGAGCCGTTGCGCATCGGCAATCCCCAGCTCCTCCAGCCGATCGCCCAGGACGACGATCGCCCGCCCGCTCAGCAGCGCTCCCAGCAACGCGATGCCGACGGCCATGCCGGCCTGGCGCAGGGTATTCATGGTCGCCGAGGCCATCCCGGAACGCTCGCGGGCCACGCTCGCCATGACCGCCAGACCGGTGCCGGGAACGGCCAGGCCCATGCCCAGGCCGAGCGCCACCAGCAACAGGCCGACCCAGGGATACGCGGTTCCCGTACCG